>JAGTVF010000046.1 GCA_018224315.1 Desulfobacterales bacterium
CGCAGCAGGTCATCCAATTGCGCACACTGCCTGTGGAAAAGATTTCCCGCCGGGTCCCGGGGTCTTTGCAGTCCGATATCCACCACCTCTTTGACCCGTCCCGGATTTTTGTCCATCATGACCACCCGGTCGGCAAGGGTGACGGCTTCCCGGACATCATGGGTGACAAACACGATGGTGTGGGAAAACCGTTGCCAGAGCCTTAACAGCAGCTGCTGCATCTCCTGTCGGGTCTGGGAATCCAGGGCCACAAACGGCTCGTCCATGAGCAAAATGGCCGGCTCCAGGATCAGCACCCGGGCCAGGGACACCCGCTGCTTCATCCCGCCGGAAATTTCTTCCGGCAGATAGCCGCCAAAGGGCAAAAGACCAACCAGATCCAGATACCGCTCCACCATTTCCCGTCTTTGGCGCCGGGAAAGCCCCTTGCCTTTTAAGCCGAATCCGATGTTTTCGGCCACCGTCAGCCAGGGAAACAGGGCATCCTGCTGAAAAACCACGCACCGGTCCGGACCCGGGCCGGACACGGGCCGGCCGTGGGCCAGTACCTGACCGGTACCCGGCTTTAAAAACCCGGCCAGCACGTTTAACAAGGTGGTCTTGCCGCACCCGCTGGGCCCCAGCACACACATCATTTCCCCGGGCTGCACGGAAAGCCGGATTTTTTCCAGAACCGGCAGCACAGAACCATTGACCTGAAAATGCAGTCCCAGATCCTTGATTTCAAGAATCGAAGGTTTTTGGACAGCCCGCGGCTTGCCGGCAGAAAGAACCTTGAATGGCGTTGTCATGCCGATCTCCTGGCACTTTTAAAACAAAGCCGCAAACACCCGGTCAGCATCTGATCGGATATGCGGCCGATCACGGCAATGATGACAATACCCACGATGATCACATCAGTCCGGCCCACCATTCGGGCGTCCATGATCACGGCTCCGAGCCCGTTTTGCACACCGGTGAGCTCACCGAGCACCAGGTAGGCCCAGGAAATGCCCAGCCCCAGGCGCAGGCCGGAGATCAGAGACGGCATGGCCCCGGGCAGAAGGATCGCAAAGGTGCCCCGAAGGCGGCGGACCCCCATCATGGCCCCGGCCCGCAGCAGCACCGGGCTCACCTGGCGAACCCCGCTGGCGGCATTGATGTAGACGGGGAAAAAAGCCGCCAGGGCCACCAGAAAAACCGTGGTCTTCATGCCGATGCCAAACCAGATCAGGGCCAGGGGCAGCCAGCTGATGCCCGGCACCGCGCGTATGCCGTTCACCGAAGTGCTCAGCAGCCGCTCGACCACCGGCAGCCGACCAGACATCACCCCCAGCGGAATGCCCGCTGCCGCGGCAACCGCAAATCCCGCGCATACCCGGATCAGGCTGGCTTTTGCATCGGCAATAAACCGGCCCGCATACATGCCGGTATCCGGTCCGCCGAAAATATAGACATAACCGGCATCGACAATCTCTTTGGGATGCGGCAGCACATAAGAAGGCACAAGGCGCAGTTCTGCTGCTGCCGTCCATGCCAGGATCAAACCTGCGGGAAGAATCCAGGGAAGCATCGGGTTGATGCGGATATGGGTTTTTCGGGCATCATTCATCAGCGGTCAGCTCTTTTCGGGCCTGCTGTACAAAAGACAGGTCAATTAACGCATTGTAATCCGGCTGTCGGCGGATCATGCCCAGGGCCTGCATCCGCTGGCCCAGTGCCCGGACCCGGCTCACAAATGCCGCATCCATATCCCAGGCCAGCTCCATGTTGGCCGCGGCCTTTTCCAGAACGGATTTTTGAGTGCCAAACGCCGATGCCCGCGTCAGCCACTGGTCCGGGTGGCGGGCCAGGTGCCGGGAGGCCCGGGCGTGGGCGGTGACCAGCTGCTGTACTTTTTCCGGATGTTTTTTTACAAAGTCCCGGGTGACCAGCATGCCGGCATTGATGTCGCCCACAGCCTCCTTGTAGTAGGGATAAGCCAGGATCTCGCCGTAGCCCTTTTCCACGGCCAGGGCGGGAAAAGGCTCACCGGACAGAAAAGCATCAATGTTTCCCCGGGATAGGGCCAGTCCCATATCGAAAAAATCAATGCGGAGCAAAGAGACATCGGTTTGCGCGGAAAGCCCGCTGCGGCTCAGGGTTTCGCGCAGCAGGATTTCGTGCATGGTGCCGGGAACATAGCCGATGCGTTTGCCTTTTAGGTCCGAAACCGCTTCAATGCCGGCATCTTTTCTAACCACAAGGGCCGAGCTTTTGTTGCACAGGGCGGCCACCATCACCACCGGCTGGCCCATGGATGCCGAGTGAATGGCATGGGCCACGGTAGTGCCGCACATATCCAGGCTTCCGGCCAGCAGGGCGTTTTTCTGATCCGCCGGATTGGTAAAGGGATAGACGGTTACCGAGTCCTCTCCGGAGACAAAATCAGCGTAGTAAAACGGCGCAATGGTCTGGGCGGTCTTCCATGTGCCGATGCTGAACTGCCCGGCCAAAGCAGAAGGGGTTGCGGACAAAACCAGACCCAGGACCAGGCCGGCGGCAATGATAACGGCTTTGATCAAGGAGTCAGAGCGCATGTTCTTTCCTTTTTCGTGTGAAAGTTTCTAGATTGCACTGCCTGCGGCCCGGGCGCTCCGGGAAAAACAGTTGGAAGGCAGCAGGGGATCCAGGCCCATTTCCCTTTGAATCTGCCCGGTGAAATCGATGGACCGGCCCCGGCCGCCTTCAATCTGATCTGCGCCGTCCCTGGGGTTGGAGCCCACTTCCGGGAAAAACAGGTTGGCCCCGGCCATCAGCGAGGCGGTATGGGGTTCGTGGGTGCAGTGGGCCCGGGGCACATCTCCCATGACAAGGCGGCTGACCGCCACCATCCGCGCCATTTCCCGCTCGGTGATCATCCCGTGTTTTTCCATGGGCGAGCCTGGAAAATTGATCCGGCGCATCACCCCGCTGTAGGTGGCCCCGTAACGGCGGGCCAGAAACATCCGGTCCACGATCTCTGCGATCTCATGCTCAGGCCCAACCGGTTCCACGCAATTCATCCATTGCAGCCCCACGTCCTTTAGCACCCGGATGGTCTGAATCCGCTTTTCCACCTGAAGGGGGGTGTCTTTGCCTTCGCCCAGGCGCACCGCATGATAGGCCCCCACAAAACCCG
>JAGTVF010000047.1 GCA_018224315.1 Desulfobacterales bacterium
CATCAACTACCTGCTGCGCGGCCCGGATATCCAGTACTGCATCAATCACAGCGAAAGCACGGTTTTTATCGTGGAAGACAGCCTTTATGATCTGGTCAAAGACGTGCTCCCGGAGATGCCCACGGTCAAAACCCTGATCTGGTCCAACCAGGGCGCAGGACAGAACCCGCCGGATGAAAGCTTTCTGGAGTTTGACAACTGGTATCAGAAATACCCGGAGACCGAGCCCGACATGATCCTGCGCATCGAGGATCCCTGTCAAATGACCTATACCAGCGGCACCGAATCCCGGCCCAAGGGCGTGATCATCAACCACCAGGCCCTGCTTTCCCAGTACATGGGATGCATCTTTGACGGCGGCTACGAGAGCGCCGACATCAACATCAACGCCCTGCCCATCTACCACTGCGCCCAGCGCGACGTGTTTTTAAACCCCATGTTTTACATCGGCGGCACAAACATCCTGATGGGCCCGGATATCGGCCAGATCCTCAAAAGCGTGGAGAAATACAGGGCCACCATGCTCTTTGCCCCGCCAACGGTCTGGATCGGCATCCTGCGCCACCCGGAGTTTGACGCCCATGACCTGTCAAGCCTGAAAAAACTCTATTACGGTGCTTCCATCATGCCGGTGGAAGTCCTCCGGGAACTGCTCGAACGGCTGCCCGGCACAAAAATCTACAACTATTACGGCCAGACCGAACTGGCACCGTATCATACCATTTTAAAAGCCGAAGACGCCTGGGACAAACTGGGGTCCGCCGGACGGGCCGGGCTCAACATGGAAACCCGGCTGGAAGCCGACACCGGAGAAATTGTCCATGAACCCGGGCAGCCCGGCGAAATCTGCGGAAAAGGCCCCCATGCCATGATGATGTATTTCAAGGACATGGAAAAAACCGATGACGTGATGCGCGGCGGGTGGTTTCATTCCGGTGATCTGGGGGTGCTTGATGAAGACAGCTATATCACGGTGGTGGACCGCAAAAAGGACATGGTCAAAACCGGCGGTGAAAACGTGGCCTCCAGGGAAGTGGAGGAAGCCGTCTATACAGACAGCCGGGTGGAGGAAGTGGCGGTCATCGGCGTGCCCCATCCCAAGTGGGTGGAAGCTGTTGCGGCCGTGGTGGTTCCCAGGCAGGGAGAAAGCATTAGTGAAGAGGAAATCCTGGAGATCTGCCGTCAAAAGCTTGCACCATTTAAGGTGCCCAAAAAAGTCATGTTTGTGGATCAGCTGCCCAAAACACCCACGGGAAAACTTTTGAAACGGGATATGCGGGAAACATACAAAGATGCATTCGGCGCAGAATGACAAGCCGGACGTGATCATCCGGGAAGTGGCCCTGAGAGACGGGCTGCAGTCAGAGCCCGGCTTTGTGGCCACCTCAGACAAGCTCCGCCTGATCCATGCCCTGGCCGCAGCCGGGGTGGTTTTGCTGGAAACCACCTCCTTTGTCAGTCCCCGGGCCATCCCCCAGCTCAGGGATGCCCGGGAATTGATGGACCGGGTGCCCCGGGGCTGGCTCTGCCATGAAGTCATGGTGCCCAACCTCAGGGGTGCCCGGGAAGCCGCAGATGCCGGGGCTGACCGCCTTATTGTATTTGTTTCCGCATCCGAGACCCACAACCGGAAAAATGTGGGCTGCAGCATTGAGCAGTCCATGGCCGATCTCGGGGCCATATCCGGGCTGGCCGCAGCCGGAAACATGGCCGTGGCCGCAGCCATTGCCACGGCCTTTGGCTGCCCGTATGAGGGCCAGGTGGACAGATCCGCAGTGCTGGCCATTGCCCGGCGCTTTGTCCAGGCAGGAGCCGACCGGATCACCCTGGCCGATACAACCGGCATGGCCAATCCCAAACAGATCACCCAAACCGTGGCCTTTTTCAAGGACCACCTGCCCCATACCCAAATCTGCCTGCATCTGCACAACAACCGGGGCATCGCCGCAGCCAATCTCTATGCCGGGTATCTTGCCGGTGTTCGGATGTTTGACACCTCCCTGGGCGGCATCGGCGGATGCCCCAACGTTCCCAGGGCCGCGGGCAACCTGGCCACCGAAGACGTGGCCAACATGTTTGAAGCCTTGGGCGTGCGTACGGGCATGGACATTGACGAACTCATCAGGGCTGCCGGCCTCCTGGAAAGCATCCTCGGCCGCACCCTGCCCGGCCAGGTCATGAAAAGCGGGGCCTCGGCATAGCTGTCAGGCTATTGCGTTTGCCCGTACTTCCTGCTACGATTATTGATTCAGAATTTCGAATTTCTCCAACGGGACGGGCCTCAGCGGGCGTTGCCAAAAGCCGCCCGCATGAAGAAAATTTTTTGGAAATGCAAATGCGCATCACCTTGTCAACCGGCCGTCAGATCGACACCCAGAAAGATCTGTCCGCTGAGGAGCGCCATATTGTCCAGAAACTTTATGCCTGGGCCGATGTGGTGGATACTGTCGAGGCTTTTGAAAACAAAAGAAAACAGGCTTTACAAGCCGGCTGGAACGGTTCCGGACAAGTGATTGAACGCAGTGTATTGCGGCAGATCATAGATGATCTGGGGAAAAAAGTAAGAACAAGACTCCGGCACCAACCCGGATCCGGCTGAAATGCCCGTATGGTCTTACCTGCCCCCCGGGCCCAGGATCCATTTTTTCAGCCCTTTGGTCATCCATCTGGCCGGCACACCGGATACGGTGTAACCGATGACCGCAAGCATCAAAAAGATCATGGCGCGGCCGGCAGTATCCATGCCCGGTTCGATCAGGTGCGGCCCCAGCAGGGAGCCCAGGCCGATTCCCAAAAGAATTCGCCAGGAATCGGGCAGAAACAGGATATAAAAAATCACATAAGTGGGTGTCACAGGGCGTTTGGACAAAACCTGTTTTCCTTTGCAGTTTCTACATTGCGGTTGATCCGAAACACAAACTTCGGCTATAGATATGCCGGAACCGATATCATTAAATACCGCAAACCGCAAGTTTGCGATGCGGCCAAAAGGAGGGAAATTGCAGGCACTCAAGGGATTTCAGAAAACCTGGCTCAGGGGCCGGGCCCATGACATCAAGCCGGTGGTGTTTATCGGCCAGAAAGGTCTGTCCCCGGCCGTGATCGAGGCGGCCGGAGAGGCATTGGACACCCATGAGCTCATCAAGGTCAAATTTCAGGATTTCAAGGATAAAGAACAAAAACAAACCATTGCCCAGGCCATCAGCGAACAGACCGGATCGGAACTGGTGGGGATGATCGGGCACATGGCCATATTTTTCCGCCAGCATCCGGAGCCGGAAAAGCAAAAGTTTCAGCTGCCGGATCGCGCCAAATAATGAAAAGCAAAAACCCCGGTGTTTCCCCGCACCGGATCTGTTAAACTGATATTTTACGGGTCACAAACCCATCATCATTTATATTCCGGGCAACAGAAAGGATTTTTTCATGAGCCGGCAGCAGCCAGACAAAATTATCTGCTCAATGAACCGCGTGAGCAAGTATCACCATAAAAAGCC
>JAGTVF010000048.1 GCA_018224315.1 Desulfobacterales bacterium
CCCTGTGCGTTTTTGACCTCCACGTCAATATAGCCGGTAAACTTCTCTGCCTCCAGTTTTCGAATCAATCCCTCAAGATCGGTAAACTCGGAGGTCAAATCCGCATACACCACCTTTGACTTCGGCAAATTGGCCCAGAAATAAAGTCGCTCCGGCAGGATTCGGTAAACCGAAATCGTAAAATTGTTTCGGCCTGCGCCTTCAACAACACGCTCAACAGCATCCGTGCCGTGATAATGCTGCCGCCGGTGGTCCAGAAATCCATTAACAATGCTTTGCTCATCAAAAAAAAGCACCGCCTCGGAAACCGGAGACTGAAAATGGACCACGCCGGCACCCACCTCGCCCTGGTAATGTTCAATGAGCCTGGCAATATCAACGTAGTAGCTGTTTAAATTTTCAACAACCGGCTTTTCTCTGGGAATCAGAAACATTTCTTTTTTCACATTGTTTTGTTAACGATCTTCAGTTACGGCAATGATGCGGCCACAGACAAAGCAAACAGGCAATGCGCCGGCACGGGCGGGCGCATTGCCATCACCCCGAATCCAGGGCTACCGGCGTCTTCTGAGCCGCTCAATGGAAAACCGCAGACTGTCCTGCATCCGGGAAATCGCTTCAGCCAGACTGCCGATTTCATCTTTGGATCGCACTTCGATCTCGGCTTCCAGGTCCCCGACGCTGATGCGGTCGGCCGCCTCGGTCAGGTAGCGAATCTTGCGGGTCAGGCGGTAGCCGTAAACGATAATACAAAAACCGATAATCAGAATCGAGCCGCCCAGAATTCCGAGGTTGATATTGCGGGTCTCCATTGTCATTTGCTCGGCATTTTCGCGCAGCCCCTCGGTTCTTTCCGTAAATTCATCCATGTATGCGGTGGCCAGCAGGGAAAAGTTTTTGCCCTCGATGTTAATGGGGACAATGGCCATGTATTTCTCCCTCAGAGCACCGTCGGCGTCCTTCCACATATATGTTCCCGTGGACACGTTTCTGCCCCAGGAATTTTCCAGAATCTCGTAGAAGCCTTCAAAATAAGGGCCCAATGCTTTGCGCAGGGTGTCAATATCCGGTATGCCGATCAAATTCGGATTGGGGTGCGCCCATATAATCGCGTCCCGGTTCGCGGTTTCTTCTTCGATCAAACAGGTGTAACCGCTTTCACCCACAGCCTGCACGGCAATCTGATTGAAAGTGGGATCGTAGCTGAAATCCTCACGTTCGAGCTCGGGGTGCGTACGCAGATAAATTTCACACTGAACAGCCACATCCTGGGCTTTTTGAAGCAGCTGCTCCTGGCCGGCCTCGGCGACCAGTTCGGTACTCTGATCGGTAATCTCCGTTGTCAGCTTGTCGATCTGCAGGTATGAAAAATAGCCCGAAGCCGCCATCAGGACAACCGGAATGACCAGAAAGAGGAAAAACATCTTGCCGCGCAGCCCAATCCATCCGCCGGAAGAAGAATCACCCCCTGAATAATCCGGTCCTCCGGCCACAGCCAAAGGCTCTTCCTCATCCGGCTGTCCCGGGGACAACCCGGCATCACCGGCATCCTCCGGCGGAGCGTCGGCGGTCGCATAGGAAGGTTCGGAATAGGTTTCCTCGGGCAGTTCCGTGGTTTCCATCAACCTGGACAGCTGGGTCACATGGCCGCATTCCCCGCACCGGACCCGTATACTTTGGCCTCTATAGCGCTCAAGCTTATCCGGATCCAGATGATAAACCTTTCCACATTCCTCGCAAATCACCGTCATGATCTGTCCTCCTCGGTCAATTGTTGGCAGCATGAAATAAAAAATTATTTTCCTTTATCTCCAAAGGAATTCTTTTCTTGCCCCGCAAAGGGCCAATCCCGGATTATGTCTGGATTTCCCGCAACTTTTTGACCATGGCCTGCTGAAAGGCCACTTTCCTTTCCTCGCGCAAAATCTGGCGGGCCAGCAGGTCCACAAGCTCAGCTGCCCGATGGGCAGGGAACCGGTTGGCCGTCTCCCCCATCTCCCGGATCTCATCTTCAATGACCACGTCCGCAATGGGCCCCATGGCCCGGGAAAGCTGAGAGGAGAGCAAATCAAGAAAATCTTTTCCCAGCACCGGCATGCTATCCTGGGCCGGTTCGCAAAGTTTTAACTGGTGAAGCTTCTGGACCACGATGCGCAGATCTTTCATGCTCATCTGCAAAGACTGGGCGACCTCGCCGAGCTTTTTTTTACCGTCGAGCTCCATGAGCACCTGCAGCATCTGGCTGTCAAGGGAGACCTCGCCCTGGTCGGCCCGCAGGCTTCGCTTTAATACCATCCTGGAAATATCACCTGAAAAAGCAGTTGTCATGCAATGCCTCCGTTTGGAAGGAAGATGTTTTTCTTTCCCTGGGTTACGCACCGAGATTCTTGATGATTTGCTGGATAACCTGCAATTCCGACTTGATGGTTTTCCTTAGCTCTTCAACGATATAATCCAGGGCCTCCTGATTTTCCAGAACGGCCACAGGGCTGCCCCCAGTGCTCCCGGAAGCCTTTTGACTCCGGGTTGGTTCCGGGGAAAGCACCCGATTTTTGAATTCCTTGAATCTTTTGACATCCGCGGAAAGCATGCGTTTTTTCTCTTTTTCCGGCATTTCCGGACGGGCCAGAACGGTTTCAAAATTTTTAAACACATCGGCCACAAAACCGATGGCCTCCGGATGCGCCTTGGCCTTTTTGGCCTTGATGTATTTGCCAACGGCCTCCTGGAGCTTTAAAAACATGGAAAGGGTTTTATCGTCCTGGTAGGTCCCCTGCAGCCGGCGAATCTCTTTTAAAAAAGCCCCCATGCTCTCGTCTGAAATCTCCCAGTCAATCCCGGCCACCAAAGCTCTGAGCTCCCGGACAGGGGAATTTTGTTCATCAAACCCGGCATCCTCGTCTTCGCCAAACATCTCATCGAGCCGGCTGGAAACTTCTTCGCCCAGGCCCTCATCATCTTCCGTGCGATCCAATGATTTTCCTCCTATTGCAGTTTTTTCCGCAGGGAACTGACAGTCAGTGCGATAATTTTTTTCATGGTGGCAGCCACATTGTCGCCCCGGATGGCGCTGGCCGGGAAATAAGGGGCGTTTAACCTGGAGTTCAAATCCTTCTGCAGGATTTCCTCCGAGAGAATGGGAATGCCTTCATCGGCGAGATCCCGCTTGTTGTACTGCATCACCAGCGGAATGTTGAAGATGTTTTTATTGAAGGTCTCCAGGTTTTCCTTGAGGTTCTGCAGGGAGCGAATATTCATCTCCCGCCGCAGATCCATGGAATCGGCCACAAAGACAATGCCGTCCACACCCCGCAGCACCAATCGGCGGGTGGCATTGTATTTGACCTGGCCGGGAACGGTGTAGAGCTGGATCTTAATGCTGTGTCCCTTGATTTCGCCGATGTCAAATGGGAGAAAGTCAAAAAACAGGGTCCGGTCACCGTAGGTTTTCACCGTGACCATCTCATTTAAAATCCGTTTCTTGAATTTGCGGTTGATATATTCGAGGTTCGTGGTCTTGCCGCCGCGGCCCGGGCCGTAGTAAACAATCTTGACCTGGACCTCCCGCTTTTTCGGATTGATTAACGCCAAATCACCTTCCTCCGCAACCCTTTAGGTTTTCTCCACTGCCATTATATTTTCCGGCTATGCGCGTTCACAAGATCTGCAACGGCTTTAAATCAACGTCTGAATGCGCTTGATGGCCTCGGCGACTTTCAATCGCAGAAATCCCAGAGAAACATCCCGGTTGAATATGGTCAAAAGCAGCAAATCCTCCACCACCTTGCTGAAATGGATGCTTTCTTTTTCCCCCTTGTGAAACAGCAGGGAAAACTCCTGTTCCCCGATGATGTTGGCCATGGCGCTGACCGCCCCGTAATTGCCCGCCGCCAGTGCAGCCAGGGAAAACACGTCATGATTGGCATGCCCGTTGTCAAGATTGACGATGACATTTCCGGCCAGATCCATCAGGATGACACTCTGCACCCCCAGATCGATCAACTCCTGCTGCAGCACATCTTCAATGGATTCGATCTGTTCCTTGGTAAAATCGATTGTAAAATCCATTTACGGTTACCCCTTGCCTTCCAAATTGATATGCACCCTTCCCCCAATGCCGGAGTTCACTTATGCCCGCAATTTGTCCGGCCCGCTGGTTTTTTATGCAAATTCTTTGCTTATATAACAATGACTTACCCGAATCAACGAAAAAAACCCATTGTATCTATGCGGCCTTTTTCCTGATCCCGGTGGTTTTATGTTTAAGAATGCCTAACATATTCTCAGTTCCGAATGCAAGCAGGAAAGAAAGATCATTTGTGGCGACATGTGGCAGGCAGTGCCGCTATTGCCCCTTTACCCTGAAATAGCGCTCCACCAGGGCTTCTGCCAGACCCGTGTATTCAGACGGGCGCAGATCTTTTAAATCCCGGCGCACGGCCTCTGGAATGGACTCCAGGCCGTCGACAAAACCGGCCAGATCCTCCCGGGTGATACGCTTGCCCCGGGTCAATGCCTTTAACTTTTCATACGGCTGGCTTTCGCCGTAAACCCGCATGGCCGACTGCACGGGTTCAGCCAGCAATTCCTGGTTGGCTTCCAGATCAGCAGCGATCACCGGCTCATTGGCCTCAACCCGGTCCAGGCCCTTGTATGTAGAGGCCAGGGCCACCATCATGTACCCAAACACCACCCCCAGATTGCGAAGCACCGTGCTGTCGCTCAAATCCCGCTGGAACCTGGAAATCATCAGCTTAACCGCCATGTGCTCCATCATGGAAATCGCCAGCCCCAGATTGCCCTCGCTGTTTTCAAAATCAATGGGATTGACTTTATGGGGCATGGTTGATGACCCCACTTCCCCGTCTTTGAGCTTTTGCTTGAAATAGCCAAGGGAAATATAGCCCCACATATCCCGGTCCAGATCCGTGAGAACCGCGGAAATCCGTACCATGGAATGAAGAATGGCGGCCATGTAATTGTTGGGATTGACCTGGGTGGTGTACATCACAGGCGAGATCTCCAGATGCTGTTCCATAAACCGGGTGGAAGCAGCCATCCAGTCAATTTCCGGGAACACGAAGTGATGGGCATTGTAATTGCCGCTGGCCCCGTTTAGCTTGGCCTGAATGGGCAGGTCCGAAAGGCATCGCAGTTCATGGCCCAGGCGCCAGGCAAAATTAACCATCTCTTTGCCGACAGTGGTGGGCGTTGCCGGCTGGCCGTGGGTTCGCGCCATCATGGGAATGCTTTTGTACTCACGGGCCAGTTCCTCGATTTTGGCCAGGATTTCCCGGAGCCGCTCTATGATCTGCTCCCGGCCGCTGCGAATCATCAAAGCGTAAGAGGTGTTGTTGATATCATCTGAGGTGCAGGCAAAATGCACCCATTCCTTGATATGGGCAAGGCCGGCAGCCGTGAGCTTTTCCTTGATATAATACTCCACGGCCTTGACATCATGATTGGTTTCTTTTTCAATGGCCTTGACCGCTTCGGCCCCATCCACGTCAAAGTTCTCATATATGGCATCGATTTTTTTCAGGGCCTCGTCATCGATTTCCGCCATGCCCAGATCTTTGAGCAGAAATTTAAGCCACTGCAATTCCACGTAAAGCCGGTACCGGATCAGCCCGTATTCGGAAAAAATCTCGCTGAGCGGGCCGGCATGGCGGGCATATCGGCCGTCGAGTACGGAAATGGCTTCAATTGGCCTTTGTTGGGTCATGATTCTCCTGTTTCCTTGTCAGTGCTGTTTATTCATGGACAGATTTCTCAATTGGATTCAGCTCCGTCGCCCCCGGATCCCAGAAATGCCGTGGGCCGGGTATCCCGGATATAGCGGCGGACACCTTTGACAATGCCGTCACATAAATGCTTTTGATAATTTGAATTGGTGAGACGCTGACATTCCCGCTTGTTGCTGATAAAAGAGGTTTCAATCAAAATCGAGGGCATCTGGGCGCCCAGAAGAACATAAAACGGCGCCTGCTTGACCCCCTTGTCATGAATCCGGCTGTAATGACCATCCATATGCCCGATCAGATCCTTCTGCACGTAAGTGGCCAGCCGGCTGGACTCGTTGATCTTAGCATTGCGCATCAGGTCATCGAGAATCGTCTGCAGTTCACTGATGTTTTTCTCGGAAGTGGCGTTTTCCCGGGCGGCCACGGCAATGGATTCCTCATCGGTGGTCAGGTTCAGAAAATAGGTCTCAATGCCGTATGCATTGCGGTTTCTTGCGGCATTGGCATGAAGGGAGATAAACAGATCCGCTTTTTTGGTATTGGCAATGGCCGTGCGCTCCTCCAGGGTCAGATACACATCTTTGTCCCGGGTCAGCAGCACCTCGCAGCCCAGTTCCTCGCGGAGCCTGGTGGCCAGTTTTTTTGAAATTTCCAGGACCACGTCTTTTTCATGCACTCCCTTTAAATACCCCGGTGCCCCGTAGTCCTTGCCCCCGTGGCCGGCATCAATGACAATGCGGCGCACCCCCAGGGCCAACTGCCGGGCAATGGAAGCTTTCTGATCCTTTGATATTGCCGGATCCGCCGTGTCCTGATTTTCCTCTGCCACAGCCTGCCCCCGCACGTCAATGACGATACGGAAGGGATTTTTCAGGGAAAACACATTGTAGTTTTCAAATGACTTGATATCCACAACCACCCGGACCGTGTCGGGCTGGTACTGACCTGCCCGGACATCCTTTAACAGGGTGTCGTTGATGGGAATCTGCTCCTGGATGTGATTGGCCAGGCGGCTGTTGTCCAGATCCACATACAGCCGCTGATTCATCTGGTTGATGGAGGGATCTTTTTTGAGCAGATTGTGCTTGAAATCCGTGGCCTGATCGGCGTCTATGACCACGCGGGTGTATTCCGGGTTGGACCAGTAGCGGATCCCGGTAACCGTAACCGCCTCTCCCGGCGCAGGATTTCTGCGGGAGGGCGGCGAATCCGTGGTGACCTCCCCGGATGCGGTGTCATCTCCGGCAAGCTTTAAAGGCGCGTGCGCACTTTTTTCCGAATCGTCAAGGGCGCTGCGGGCCCGCCGGCTATAGGCGCTTGACGGATACTGCTCCGCCACCTGCTGAAACAGGGACCGGGCTTTCTGCTCATCAGCGGGGCTGCGGGAATGGGAATAAAGTTCCTGATACAGCCGGGCGGTCATAAACAGCCCGGCTGCCGCCCAAGGGCCCTCCGGGTCCCTGTCATGGACGGCCTCGAAGCCCTTGATGCACTTCATCCAATAGCTGCGGTATTTTTGCCGGGACGGGTGCTGCTGCAGTTCCCGGTAGCAGGACTCGGCTTGAAAATAGGCCTGCTTTGCGGCCTTTTCATCGGCTTTGACCGCATCCCCGATCTTTTTTAAAGCATCCCGGGCTTTTGGCCTGTAAGCGCTTTTGGGATATTTTTTGACCACCTGTTCAAACCTGGAAGCCGCCGCTTTGAGGTCTGCAGACCGGTAGGAGTGCCTGTAGAGCTCCTGATACAGGTTTGCGGCTTTATAAAGACCGGCTGCCGCCCAGGGGCCCTCCGGGTTCCTGTCATGGACGGCCTCGAAGCGCTCAATGCACTTTAACCAATAGCTGCGGTATTTCTGCCGGGACGGATTCTGTTCAAGCTCCTGGTAGCAGGACTCGGCTTCAAAATACAGCTGATTTGGCGATGCACCCGTGGAGGTGCATGACCCTAACACAAAAACCAGGCAGATCAGGAGGATATGGATAAATCGACTGTAATTCATTCAGCTGTTTTCTCAATCATTGGGGCCCGGCCACCGGGTCACAGATTTCCGGCATCCGAGCGCCCGGGCCGGTTGGCGGACTGTGCCAGCAGTTTCTGCCGCAGTTCATATAGCCGGTTCATGGCGTCCATGGGGGTCATGTGTTCGATTTCCGCCTGCTTGATGTTTTCCAGCACCTCCTGCTCCAGTCCCTGAAACAGGGGCAGCTGCACGTATCTTTGCTGAACCCGGGCGCGCCGGGCTGGCGCCGCTGCCTCCCGGCCCAGGACATGACCCTGTTTTTCCACATTCTCCAACACTTTTTTGGCGCGCTCAACAACTTTTTCCGGCATTCCCGCCAGGCGTGCCACTTCAATGCCGTAACTGCGGTTGGTGCCGCCCTCGGCCAGCTGATGGAGAAAGATGATCTCACCGTTGATTTCGCGCACCGCGATATTGTAATTCTTCACCCGGCTGCGGACCCGTTGCAGTTCCGTGAGTTCGTGATAATGGGTGGCAAACATGGACTTCACCCCTGTATCATCCAAATCATGGAGATATTCGGCCACAGCCCAGGCAATGCTCAAACCATCAAAGGTGGACGTACCCCGGCCGATTTCATCCATGATCACAAGGCTCCGGGAAGTGGCGTTGTTCATGATGTTGGCGGTTTCCTCCATTTCCACCATAAACGTGCTCTGACCCTGGGACAGATTGTCCAGGGCCCCCACCCGGGTAAAAATCCGGTCCGTGACCGCAATATCGGCCCGGTCTGCAGGCACAAAAGAGCCCATCTGCGCCATGAGCACGATCAGGGCAGCCTGGCGCAGTACCGTGGATTTGCCGGCCATGTTCGGCCCGGTGATGATCAGGACCTGATTTTCCCGGTTGTCCATCTGCAGGCTGTTGGGAACAAACCGTTGTGCCTCAATGAGTTTTTCCACCACCGGATGGCGGCCTTCGGCAATATCGATCAAACCCTGCTCGTTGATGGCGGGCCGCACATATTGGTTCTGCACCGCGGCCTCGGCCAGACCGGAGAGCACATCGATCCGGGCCACGAATGCAGCGGCTGCGGCCACGGCCTTATGGGTTTGCGCCACCGCGTCGCGCAGTTTGCAGAAAATTTCGTATTCCATCGACGCGCGCTGCTCCTGGGCGCCGAGAACCTTTGCTTCAAAGGATTTTAACTCATCGGTGATATAGCGCTCGGCATTGACCAGGGTCTGCTTGCGCACATAATGGGCGGGCACGGCATCCGCCTGGCTTTTGGAGACCTCGATATAATAACCAAAAACCTTGTTGTAGCGGACCTTAAGGGTCTGGATACCGGTTGCCTGTTTTTCCCGGGCCTCAAGCTCGGCCAGAAACGATTTGCCGTCTCTGGCAATGGCAATGAGCTCATCGAGATTGTTGTCATAGCCGGTGCGGATCATTCCGCCTTCGTTGACCACGGGCGGCGGGTCATCGACCACCGCAGCGGCAATGGTTTGGCCCAGAGCGGTCAACTCCGGCAGAATCGACGTATCCGGGCACAAAAGATCCGTGCTGAATCCGGCCAGGTGCCCGTGGATCTCCGGCAATGCCTCGATGGAGCGCCGCAGGGCCACAAGATCCCTTGCATTGGCCTGGCCCATGACAATTTTACTGCCCAGCCGCTCCAGATCCGCCACGGATTTCAGGGACCCGCGAATGGCCTTTCGCTCCATGCCGCATTTTGCAAGCTGATCCACGGCCTCGTGCCGCGCCGTCATGTCACCGGCTGTCAAAAGGGGATACCGGATCCAGTGCTTGATCAGCCGGCCGCCCATGGCCGTGATCGTAAAATCGAGCACCGAAAGCAAAGTGGCCTTTCGGGTGCCGTCTCGCAAATTGGCCAGCAGCTCAAGATTGCGACACGAAATATCGTCTATCTGCAGGTACTGGTCCAAAAAATAAGTTTCAAGGCCCGACAAATGGGCGATCTGCTGTTTCTGGGTCTCCTGGACGTAAAACAGCAGGGCGCCGGCCGCGCCAATGCCGGCGTTAAGGCCCTCGCAGCCGAAACCCTTCAGGCTTCGGGTCTGGAACTGACGGATCAGGCGCTGGCACGCCGGTTTGTACTCGCAAGCCCCGTCATCCATCCAGGTAATCGCGGACTGCTCAAACGCGGTGCGAAAAATTTCATACGCATCACCGGTTCGGGCGGCTGCCGGCATCAGGATTTCACTGGGGGCGATTCGCCTGATTTCTTCCAGCAGCGCATGCACATCACCGCTTTCCGTGACCCGGAAGGCCCCTGTGGACAGGTCCAGGCAGGACAGCCCCCATCGAAAATCGCGGGCGAGAACGGAGACAATAAAATTGTTGGTGCGCGCATCGAGCAGATCGCTGTTGAATACCATTCCAGGGGTGACCACACGCACCACTTCCCGATTGACCAACCCCTTTGCCGCAGCCGGGTCCTCGGTCTGTTCGCAGATGGCCACCTTGTAGCCTTTTTCAATCAGGCG
>JAGTVF010000049.1 GCA_018224315.1 Desulfobacterales bacterium
CCAATAATGCCGGTTATCCGAAAAATCAGCCAGCCGGTCTGTGCCCCGGAAACGGGCGACCCGAATTGAGCATTGAAGGTAAATTGATTCCAGTTTTTCGGCTTTTCCGTAGAGTACAACTGCCGCATTGGTCAATTTGCCGTCAACGATCAGGCCGAGCCCGGTGAGTATGGATAATGTACCTAAGGTCGGGGGGGAGATGTTCAACCTGAAATAATAGACGTTTCCTCTGTGGCGAACATGGCAGGCATGCTTTTGCAGTGACAAAGAAAAACCCAATTTCAGCCTCCTTGTACCAGTTGGTTGTACCAAGGATGAAATTGGGCATAACGTGTGCAGGTTTTACAATAATTTCAGTTAAATGGTGGAGGCGGCGGGAGTCGAACCCGCGTCCGGAAACATTCCACAACGGCATCTACATGCTTAGTCTGAATTTTGAATTTCGCTGTTTGCGGCTCCTTCAGACAGGATACGCAAACCGCAAGCCGGTTTGGTGTTTCGCCTGAACGGGAACAGGCAACCCGTATCGGCTATCCTGCTAGTCGGCGCCCTTTCCGGGCCCGCAGGAAAAACCCGGAAGGACGGTAGCCGTCTTAAGCGGCTACTGCGTAGTTATAATCGTCTGCTTTTATATTTAAGCACCGCCTGTTTTACGAGTCTGCGGAACTCGGCATGCAACCATTGCTTCCATGCCCCCGTCGAAGCCGTTTCGCCCCCATAATCATAAGGCGTGTCTATCGGCAGGGTGGTGCTGGTTAACTGTAAAATAAGCGGTCCTGCCGGTATTGTCAACCATTGGTTTCTGCATTTACCTTGCGTGTTTTTTGGCCCGGTCCATTTCGCGCTTGACCTCGCGTTCCTTGATGGCGTCGCGCTTGTCGTACTGGCGCTTTCCCTTGGCCAGGGCCATAACCACCTTGGCCTTGCCGTCTCTGAAATACACCCGCAAGGGAACCAGGGTGTGGCCCTTTTCTTTGATTTTGCCGTAAAGCCGCTTTAGTTCGGATTTGTGCATGAGCAGTTTTCTGGGCCGCTCCGGCTCGTGGTTGTCATAATAGGCAAACGGGTAGGGCCCGATATGCATCTGGTGGAGCCAGAGCTCGCCGTTTTGAAATTTGCCGTAAGAGTCCTTGAGATTGGCCCGTCCCTGGCGCAGGGATTTGACCTCTGTGCCCTGCAAAACCATACCGGCCTCAAATTCATCCAGGATGAAAAATTCGTGCCTGGCCTTTCGGTTTTCTGTAACGATTTTGACGTGGTCTTGATTCATGAATGACTTTCTCTTTAAGCTGAAAAAATGGCTGACCGGCAAGGACTCTGTTATTCGGCGTAAATGTCTTCGTGAAGCAGTTCGCCGTATGCGTCCATGATGATCCGCTCCATGTCTTGCACAGAGGATTGCTGCAAAAGGGTGTCCATCAGTTTTTGCACCTCGGAGACATTGATTTTGCGGATGATGTTTTTGATCTTGGGTATGGACTGGGGGGCCATGCTCAGTTCCTCGATCCCCATGCCCATGAGAATGGGAAGATGCATGGGCTCTGCGGCCATTTCCCCGCACATATAGGTTTTTTTCCCCCTGTGGCGGCCGGCGTCCACAACGTGGCGGATCAGCCGGATTACGGCCGGGTGCATGGGATTGTAGAGGTGGGCCACGTGGCGGTTGCCCCGGTCAATGGCCAGGGTGTACTGGACAAGATCGTTGGTGCCGATGCTGAAAAAATCCACCATGTCGGCCAGCAGATCGGCCATGACAGCAGCAGAGGGAATCTCGATCATAATGCCCACTTCAATGTCCCGGTTGTATTCAAGGCCTTCCTGCTCCAGCTCTGCTGCGGCCTTGTCCAAAATCCGGATGCACTCGGTGATTTCCTCTGCCCCGGATATCATGGGCAGAAGCAGACGGACATACCCGTGGGCCGCGGCCCTTAGAATCGCGCGGAGCTGGGTTTTAAAAATTTCCGGGTTTTTGAGGCAAAACCGAATGGCCCGCAGTCCCAGTGCCGGATTGGCTTCTTCCGGCGAGGGCATGCTCTCTATTTCCTTGTCCCCGTTGATATCCAGGGTGCGGATGGTCACCGGCAGGGGCGACATGAGCTCCACGACTTCCTTGTACTGATCAAAAAGCTCCTGCTCTCCGGGAAAATCGATTCTCGACAAATACAGAAATTCCGTTCTGAAAAGCCCGATGCCGTCTCCGCCATGGTCCTTGACGGCCACGATCTCCTCGGGCAGCTCAATGTTGCCCATGATCCTGAAATGCTGACCATCTGCCGAGGTGGCCGGCAGATCGCCCCGGCGCACCACTTCTTTTTTGTATGCCTCGTATCTGCGGGAAAGCTCTTCGTAGCGGACCAGGCTTTCTTCTTCAGGATTGATGATCACAATGCCTTCATTGCCGTCGACAATGATCAAATCCTCGTTTTTGATCAGTGCCGTGGCCCGTTCCAGGCCCAGCACGGCAGGAATTTCCAGTGTGCGGGCGATAATGCTGGTATGCGAGGTCTTCCCGCCCCGGTCTGTGATAAAGCCCATGACCCGGTCGAGCTGGATCTGGCTGGTTTCCGCCGGTGACAGATTGTTGGCCACAAGGATCACCCGCTTGTTGATCCCGGAGATATTTACGTCCACGGCCCCCATCAAGTGCCGCAGGATTCGGTCGCACACATGCTCAATGTCTGCAGCCCGGGCCTGCAGGTAGGGGTCCGAGATGTTTTTAAACACGCTTTTGGCTGTGGCCGAGGCCTTTTTCAGGGCCCATTCCGCATTGATCAGCTCGTTTTTGATCATCTCAATGGTTTTGCCGTAGAGCATCTTGTCCTTGTGGAGCAGCAGGTGGGTCTCCAGGATATAGGCATGCTGGCGCAGGTCTTCCGGAATGTCTTCAATAATGCCGGAAAGTTCGTTTTTGGCCTTGTTGACAGCGCCCTTGAAGCGCTTGAGTTCCTTTTCGACATTCTTGTTGTCAATATGATAGCGTTCAATAACATCAACGCCCTCCCGGTCCACCAGGTATGCCTTGCCGATGCAGATGCCCTGGGAGCCGCTGATGCCGTTTAGAACGATTTCTTCTGTGGGTTCTGTTGTCATAATAAGAGTGATTACTCCTCAAAGCCGGCTTCGAATAACTTGCTGATTTCTTTTAAAATTTCACTGTCTGAGGAATTTTCTATTCTCAGAGTGATCCGGGAGTCCTTGGTGCCGGAAATTGAGAGAATGTCAATGATGCTTGTGGCATCGACTTCTTCACCGTCCTTGATCAGCCAGACCCCGGATTGGGCTTTCATGGCAAGCCTTGCAATCATGGCCGCAGGCCTGGCATGCAGGCCGAGTTCATTGACAACGGTGACGGTTTTTGTCAAGTGATTGTCCAAATGATTCATTTCGTTGATAATTTGTTAATATAATTTTATAATTTTAACACGTTGTCCTTTATTCTGTCAATCAAATCGTTGACAAATCACCGCCTGGACATAGCGTATAAACAATTGACAACCCATACCCGGATTGCTATTAAAGCCGAATGCTTATCATTTAACAGAAAGGTCGGGACATGGAAAAGCAGCACATAGTCGAAGATATCAAGCTCACAGAAGCCTGGCGGCTGTTTAAGATCATGGGGGAATTTGTCGATGGCGTCGAGGCCTTATATGACCTTGGCCCGGCCGTGAGCATATTTGGCTCTGCCCGGATGACAGCCGACAACCCTTATTATCAGAAAGCAATGGAGCTGGCCGGTATGCTTGCGCAAAACGGTTTTGCCGTGATCACCGGCGGCGGCGGGGGTGTTATGGAAGCGGCCAACAAGGGCGCGGCAGACAAGGGCGGCGAATCCGTGGGATTAAACATCAAGCTGCCCAGGGAGCAAGTCCCCAATGAATTTGCCAATATACAGGTG
Source organism: Desulfobacterales bacterium (assembly GCA_018224315.1). Lineage (GTDB taxonomy): Bacteria > Desulfobacterota > Desulfobacteria > Desulfobacterales > Desulfosalsimonadaceae > Desulfosalsimonas. Next base: position 3,899 of record JAGTVF010000049.1, read on the forward strand.
GAGTTCAAGTATTTTTTCGTCCGCAAGGTCATGTTTGTCAAGTACGCGTCTGCCTATGTGATCATGCCCGGGGGCTTTGGCACACTTGATGAGCTTTTTGAGGCCGTCACCCTGATCCAGACCGACCGGATCGCACCCCTGCCCGTAATTTTGTTCGGCCGGGACTACTGGGGCGGCCTGCTGGAATGGATCAAAGATCAGCTTCTGTCCCATCAAACGATCTCGCCCGGAGACCTTGACATTATTCATTTGACAGATGACCCAGCCGAGGTCCTGGAGATTGTCCGGCAGGGCGCCCAGGTGCAGCGTCCGTGATGGAAACCAGCCATCAAATTTATTTTGCCGACAGCCGGAAAATGGATTTTCTGGCCGATCAGAGCGTGGAACTGGTGGTAACCTCCCCGCCTTATCCCATGATCCAGATGTGGGATGAAACCTTTTCGCGTCTGGATCCGGCCGTTGCCCAAAGCCTGGAAGCCGGAAACGGGTGGGGCGCTTTTGAGCAGATGCACCGGGTGCTGGACTCTGTTTGGCAGGAGGTGGGCCGGGTGCTTGCTCCAGGCGGGTTTGCCTGTATCAATATCGGTGATGCTGTGCGCAAAATCGGTGATATTTTCTCTTTGTATCCCAATCATTCCCGGATCCTGCAGACCTTTATTGAACAGGGCATGTATCCGCTGCCTGCGGTTTTGTGGCGCAAGCAGACAAATGCGCCCAACAAGTTCATGGGCTCGGGCATGCTGCCGGCAGGCGCTTACGTGACCCTTGAACACGAATATGTGCTGATTTTCAGAAAAGGGTCCAGGCGCGAATTCAAAGGCGCGGACCAGCGCCTGCACCGCCAGCAGAGCGCCTATTTCTGGGAGGAGCGCAACCAGTGGTTCTCCGACGTTTGGTTTGACCTCAAGGGCGCCCGCCAGGACCTGGTGGAAAAAAAGCTGCGCAAGCGAAGCGGTGCCTTTCCCTTTGCGCTGCCTTACCGGCTGATCAACATGTATTCCGTGGCCGGAGACACTGTACTCGACCCCTTTGCCGGCACCGGCACCACCTTGTTTGCAGCCATGGCCGCGGCCAGAAACAGCGCGGGCGTGGAAACGGAAAAGGATTTTTATCCGGTTATGGAAAAAAAAAGCCGGGAAATCCCGGATTTTGCAAGACAGGTGATTGACGACCGGCTCCGGGCGCACATGGAGTTTGCCGCCGGGCGAAAATCCGGGGGCAAGCCTTTGAAATACACCAATTCCCATTACGGCTTTGCCGTGATGACCCGACAGGAGATCGCTCTGCG
>JAGTVF010000050.1 GCA_018224315.1 Desulfobacterales bacterium
ACAGGCGTTTACAATTTGCATTTTTCGTGGAAAAATGACAATGCTTGCAGAAAAACTTTTTCGCTACCATCAATTTTGGTGTGGCCGGATAAAAAGAGGTGAAAACACGCGCATGAATCATCAGAAAATCGATGAGACGTATATGCAGGCGGCCCTGGAGCAGGCGCAACAGGCACTGGATGCCGGGGAGTTTCCCGTGGGATGCGTGATTGCCGGGCCCGGCGGGGTGGTTGCCGGCGGTGCACGCAGCCACAGCCGCAAACAGACGCCCAGCGAGATCGATCATGCGGAGATCAATGCGTTAAAACGGTTCTACGAATTGTCGTATAAGGGCGATCCCGGACAGCTGAGACTTTACACCACCCTGGAGCCCTGCCTGATGTGCTTTGCTGCAATCCTGATCGCGGGCATCGGCAGAATCGTTTATGCCTACGAGGATGTCATGGGCGGCGGCACGGCCTGCAAAACCGGTAATCTGCCGCCCCTTTACAGAAACGCCGGGCTCAGTGTGGTGTCCAGCATGATGCGCGAGCAGAGCCTGGATCTGTTTTTCCGGTTTTTTTCCAATCCGGAAAACACCTATCTGCGTCACTCCATGCTGGCAGCCTATACCCTGGCCCAGAAGCCCGGAGGACGGCCATCGCTGTTTTCCCGGGAGTGAAACGGATTTTTATGTCCCACACTTCGTCAATTACCAGGATTTTGATTCCCGATGACCTGAAAGCCGCAGCCCGGCAAAAGGTGTCAGACTGCAGCAAGGCGGCTGAGGCTGCAGGCGGTCAATCGCTTTTTTATATGGTGGATGAGGCCGATCTCTGCCGGTTGTTTGCTTTCAGCGAATATGCGGCCCGCCAGTGTCTGCGCAACCCGGAAATGATTCAGGACCTGCTGGAAAGCGGGGATCTGGAAAGACTTTATCCTCCGGATCAGTACCAGCAATACGTGGCCCGGGCCGCCGGGCAGGCCGTTGATGAGGACGGTCTGTCCGTGGCGTTGCGGCGGTTGCGGCACCGGGAAATGGTTCGTATTGCATGGCGGGATTTGACCGGCCGGGCCGATCTGTTTGAAACCATGGCCGAATTGTCCGCCCTTGCAGATGCTAGTGTCAGGCATGTGCTGGATTTCCTGTATCCCTTGTTGTGCAGCAAATACGGCACGCCCGTGGATGCAGACGGCAATGCCCAGCAGATGGTCGTTTTTGCCATGGGAAAGCTCGGCGGACGGGAACTCAATTTTTCCTCTGATATTGACCTGATGTTTGCCTTTCCCGAGGCCGGGCAGACCCGGTCGGATCGCAAATCCATTTCAAACGAGGAGTTTTTTACCCGTCTGGTGCGCCGGCTCATTGATGTGATCGGCAAATCCACAGCAGAGGGATTTGTTTTCCGGGTCGATACCCGCCTGCGGCCCTATGGCGATGCCGGACCCCTGGTCATGAGCTTTGATGCCATGGAGAATTACTATCAAATGTTTGGCCGGGAATGGGAGCGCTATGCACTTGTCAAGGCCCGGTTGATTGCCGGGGACAAGCAGCGGGGAGGGGCGTTTTTCAATCGTCTCCGGCCCTTTGTGTTCCGCCGGTACCTGGATTACGGCACATTTGAGTCCATCCGGGAGATGAAGCAGAAAATCGTGCGGGAAGTGGTTCGCAAGGGACTGACCGACAATATCAAGCACGGCTACGGTGGTATTCGGGAAATTGAGTTCTTCGGCCAGGTTTTTCAGCTCATCCGGGGCGGCATTGATCCGGCTTACCAGGAGCGCGGCATTTTAAAGGTGCTGAAGGTCATGAGCAAGGACAAGTGCATTACCCGCCGGGTTTACGAGGAATTGACCTCTGCCTACGTGTTTTTGCGAAACACCGAAAATCGCCTTCAGATTTATGAGGACATGCAGACCCACAATCTGCCCGCTGATCCAAAGGCGCGCACCCGGATGGCGCTGAGCATGGGATTTGAAAGCACCCAGGATTTTTTCAAGGCTTTGGATGCGCACATGTCCAGGGTGCATTTTCATTTCAACCAGTTGCTGGACCAGGAAACAGGGGAATCTGAAACCGAAGCCCAAAAAAATCTGGACAGTGTGTGGCTGACACCCGATGAAGCCCGGGAAAACCGGAAAAACCTGGAAATGGCCGGGTTTGAAGAACCTGACACGGTTTTGCGCCTGTTGGCCGAGTTCCGCAGCAAAACCGGTTATGGCGAGGACGGCCACATCGCAACGGACCGGATCAACCGGCTGATGCCCCGGGTACTGGCCGCAGCCGCAGAGACTGACCGGCCCCTGCTGGTATTAAAGCGGATCATGGCCCTGCTGGATGCGATTTTAAACCGAAGCTGCTATATCTCTCTGCTTCTGGAAAACCCGGGCGCTCTCAAGCACCTGATCCGGCTGGCGCGCATCAGTCCCTGGATCGTGTCTTTTTTAAGCCAGCATCCCCTGCTTCTCGATGAACTGCTGGATGTGCGCTCCATGTATGCGCCGCTGGACCGGGCGGCTATGGCCGGAGAACTGCGGCAGCGGCTGGAAAAATCCGGCGGGGATGATCCGGAGTTACAGATGGACGCCATCCGGGTTTTCAAACAGGTCAACATGTTTCGCATCGTGGCCGCTGACGTGACCGGTCATCTGCCCCTGATGCAGGTCTCGGACCGGCTGACCTATCTGGCTGAAACCATACTGGACGCCGCCATGGATCTGACCTGGCACCAGATGGTGGAACGCTACGGAAAGCCCTCGGCGATTGACGGTGATCCGGGCAATACCGGATTTGCAGTGATCGCCTACGGCAAGTTGGGCGGATATGAACTGGGGTATCGTTCGGATCTGGACCTGGTTTTTCTGCATACCGCCCAACCCGGGCAGACCACGGGCGGCCGGCTGCGACCCATTGACAACAGCGAGTTTTTCGGCCGGCTGGGCCAGCGCATCATCCATTTTCTGTCTGCGCCCACATCCACGGGAAAGCTCTATGAAATCGACATGCGGCTGCGTCCCTCGGGAAATGCCGGGATTCTTGTCAGCCATATGGACGCTTTTGAGGAATACCAGTCCAGAAACGCCTGGACCTGGGAGCATCAGGCACTGATCAAGGCCCGGCCGATTATCGGGGATTTTCAGGTGGCCCGGCGTTTTGCCGATGTGCGTACCCGGGTGATTGCCGCCCGGCGCAACGCAGATCAACTGGCCGGGGCGGTGCTGGAAATGCGGGAGCGGATGCGCAGGGCCCGTGAATTTGCCCATCAGGGCTTGTTTGACTTAAAGCAGGATCCCGGCGGCATCGTGGATATCGAGTTTTTGGTTCAGTTTTTGATTTTGCGCCATGGCAGCCGGCATGAACAACTGGGTCAGTGGACCGATGTGGTGCGGCAGTTAAACGCTTTGGCCCTTTGCGGCATTATTGCCGATCTCGACGCCCATGCTTTAAAACAGGCTTATTTGATTTACCGTTATTTTGTCCACCGCATGAATCTTCAGGAAAAAAAGGCCGTGCTGCCGGAAAACCGGTTTGCTGAACTGCGCCGAAGGGTTGTGCGGATATGGCGGAAAGTCTTTGGACAGTAACGAGAAAAGCAAGGCTTATCTGAGCAGGTAAAATCCGATGATATTGTCGTAGGAATGGGCTCTGGCGTAAGTGGCCCCCACATCCAGCCCCTTGATATGCTGGACGATCACTTCTCGTTTGATCAGGGAATGGTTGGCATCATCGAGCCGGAATTCCACCGTGATTTGCTCTCCGACCTGGAAGCGGGGCTGGACGTTTAATTTCATGCGGATACCGGTTCTGGAAATATCGGTGACAATCATGCTGCCCCAGTGCTGGGCGCTTTTGGACGCACTGTGGGCAGGGACATAGAGATATGTGCCCCGCAGTTCGGTGGATTTTCGGTACTGCCTTCTTCTTTCCAGAAATACTGTAAAGGCATGGCCGCAGGGACATTTGGCCTTGAGTTTGATCATGTTGTCGGCTTCGGCGTATTTCGACACATCCTTGACAATGGTTTTCTGGCATTCCGGGCAGGTAATGGCTGCGGTGTTGTCGCTGGCGATAAAGCTTTTGACGATCACATCTAATGTCCCCGTTGCTGTAGCCCCATGGATTTTCTCCTGAAACGGGTTTATTTTTTCCGGATTTTCATGGTAGGCATTGACTTATAATGATTCATATATTAAATAAAAGAACTTTGTCAAGCCAAAATAAGGCTTTGGGATTATTCAAGGTTTGGTTTTTTGCAGGCAGCAGATGCCCCGGGGCCGCAATATCCGGGGCTTTAGCCAATGGGAGAAGAAAATGAAAAAAATTGAAGTGATTATAAAGCCCTTTAAACTCGATGATGTCAAAGAAGCCCTCACCGACATGGGCATCCAGGGCATGACCGTATCCGAGGTCAAGGGCTACGGTCGTCAGAAAGGCCACAAGGAGGTCTACAGGGGCGCGGAATACGCCGTGGACTTTGTGCCCAAGCTCAAGATTGAAATTGCAGTGAATGACGACATGGCCGAGCAGGTCATCGAAACCGTGCAAAAATCTGCCTATACCGGCAAAATCGGTGATGGCAAGATATTTGTGTTCTCAATGGAGGAAACCGTTCGTATCCGCACCGGAGAGCGCGGCAGAAACGCCCTCTAATGTCTTAATGGTATTGCCGGGGATTGATTCCGTATTTGTGTACCTTGTAAGAGATCTTTCTCAGGGTGGTGCCCAAAGTCTGGGCGGCCTGGCTCATGTTGCCCCGGGTATGCTTTAGGGCATCCACAATCATTTCCATTTCCAGTTTTTCCACGGCTTCTTCCATGGTCTGGGACGGAAGTGTGCCCGACTCCCTGCCGGTCTGCAGGGTGGGCGGCAGATGATAGCCATGGATCACCTTGCCCTCGCAAAGCAGTACGGACCGCTCAATGCAGTTTTCCAGTTCCCGGACATTGCCGGGCCAGTGGTAGGCCATGAGCATGTCAATGGCCGGGGTTGAAAAACGGACAATCTCCTTTGCGTTTTCCCGGGTGTATTTGTCCAGGAAAAAATCGGCCAGTGCCAGGATATCGGTTTTTCTTTCCCGCAGGGGGGGCATGTAGATGGGAAACACGTTGATCCGGTAATACAGGTCGCTTCGGAACTCGCCTTCGGCCACGGCTTCTTCCAGGTTCTTGTTGGTGGCCGCAACAATGCGTACGTCCACCCGGATGGTTCTGTTTCCCCCTACTCTCTCGATTTCCCGTTCCTGGAGCACCCGCAGCAGCTTGGCCTGGACCTCGCCGGTAATGGATCCGATTTCATCAAGAAACAGGGTTCCCTTGTGGGCCAGTTCGAATTTTCCGGTCTTTTGCTGAATGGCCCCGGTAAATGCCCCTTTTTCATGGCCAAACAGCTCACTTTCAATGAGATTGGCGGGCAGGGCGGCACAGTTGACCTTCACAAAGGGATGGCTGGAACGGCTGCTGTTATAGTGAATGGCATTGGCCACCAGTTCCTTTCCGGTGCCCGATTCTCCGCGGATGAGCACAGTGGCGTTGCTTCTGGCCACCTGGGAGATCATCTGGTAGACCTCGCGCATCTTGTTGCTGTTGCCCACAATGTTTTTGATCCGGTATTTTTTTTCCAGTTCCATCTGAAGCCGTTCGTTTTCCGCCTTCAGCTTTTCCTTTTCCCTTCGGATACGCTCTAAATGAATGACCTGGGTGGCAATCATGGCCGCCACCACGGTGAGGATTTTTTCCCCCTCGGCCAAAGGGTATTCCGGATCATAGGGCAAATCCACACCCAGGGCTCCGATGACCTGCTGTTCTTTTTTAATGGGCACGCAGATAAACGACAGTTCCCGGCCGACGGGCCCGCTTCTGGATTGGGTGCGGTTTAAGAAATCCGGGGATTCGCTGATTTTGGCGATGCTCACCGGCCGTCCGGATGCAATCACCTGTCCGGTGACACCTTCGCCGAGCTTGTAAATGCCCTTTTGCATGGCAGACCGGGAAATGCCGTGGGCCACCTCGATGCTGATTTCATCGCTTAACGGATTTAAGATGGTGATCATGCCCCGGGACATGTGCATGTTGCCCGAAAGGATGTCCAAAACCGTGTACAGGGCCTTTTTGAGGTCTGTATGGCGGTTTAGGGACTGGCTGATATCGTAGAGCAGGGTGATTTCATCAATTTTTTTCATGATCAGAATGCTGCAGTTTTTGGGGGTTGTGTGTTTTGTTGCTGGCGCAGGAACCGGTTAATCTTCCATGAAATCCGATACAGCGGTTTTTAGCTCAGCCATGCCGCTGGAAAAAAAATGATCCGCCCCGGAAATCACCCGCAGTTGGGCGGCCGGGTTGAGCCGGAGCAGCAGTTTTTTTACTTGTGCCGGCGGTGCAATTTCATCCTCGCTGCCTGTGACCACCAGTTGCAGCCGTGAGCACGTCCGGAGCCCTGCAAAATCCATCATGGCCGCAGGCGGGGCCACCATAAGCATTTTCCCCGGGGACATTTCGCCGATATCGGCATGGGCCAGCACCCATGCGCCAAAGGAGTATCCGATCAAATCAATTGCGCGGGCGCCCCGGGCCCGTAGATGATCGACTGCGGCCAGAAGGTCTTTTTGCTCGCCGGTGCCTTGGTCATAGGCGCCTTGGCTTTTTCCTGCCCCGCGGAAGTTGAACCGGAGGGTGGTCAGGCCCCGGGCCCTGCATGCAGCAGCGATTTCACAGATGACCAGGTTGTCCATGTTGCCGCCGTACAAGGGGTGGGGGTGGGCAAGAATGGCCGCCCTGTCATTGCCGGGAAAAAGGGCGCCTTCCAGTTCAACTCCATCTGAGGCTGAAAAAAAAATGTTTTGTTCCATGGTCTGCTCACATCCCAATCCACTCATGGCCAAACATTTCCTTTTGCCATGGCTTGAGATCTGCAATGGCATCCAGGTCCTGCCGGGTTCGGGGTTGATCTTCGGCGATCTGTTTCAGCGCGTTTTTGTTGACAATCAGGTACGGATCAATTTCCAGTGCTTCGGCTTTTTGCTGCCGCCACTGCTTTAGCTGTTTGATGCGGCGGGTCACGGCCGCAGGCACAGGTTTTGACTTCTGCTTCGGGTACCTGGGCCATTGCTCCGGGGAAAGCTGCATGGCGGAATCAACGGCCTGCAAAATGACGGTGCCGTACATCTGGATCTGCTTGCGGCTTAAAATTCCTGTTTTTGTCAGCTGGGACGAGGTTTTGGGCTTTTCCCGGGCCAGGGCCAGAAGGGTTTGATTTCCCAGGATTTTAAAGGCCGGCCGGTCTTTTTTCCGGGCGATTTCCATCCGGAAAGTCAGCAAGGCTTCAAGCACGGCAAGGCTTTTGGGGTCCAGCCGGCCGGCGCCCTTGATCCGGACAAAAAGCGGGGTTGCGGCATCCGGGGTTTCAGGCCGCACCCCTGCGATTTCTTCGCAATGCTGGCGCACCCATTCCATTCGACCCCGGTTTTTGAGCTCGGCTTTCATTTCCTGGTACAGGGTGACCAGGTAACGCACATCATTTGCGGCATAGGCGATCATTTCATCGGGCAGGGGGCGTACGGACCAGTCCTTTTTCTGGAATTTTTTGTCCAGTTCCACGTTAAAATGCCGGGCCAGAACCGCTTCTAAGCTGGTGGCCCCGTAGCCCAGAAACCGGGCGGCCAGCTCGGTGTCAAACAGGCTGGTCACTGTGATGCCGAAATCCCGGTACAGGCAGCGCATGTCATAATCGGCCCCGTGAAAGACCTTGACGATGCCGGGATCGGCAAACAAGGGCGCCATGGCCGAGAGGTCACTGACCGCCAGGGGGTCGATAATATAGCAGGCACGGGGGGTACCCATCTGGATTAAGCAGACCTTTTCTTCGAAATGATGCATGCTGTCGGCTTCCAGGTCCACGGCCAGTGCCGGCTCTGCTGCCAGGCGCCCGGCCAGGGCAGATATCTGGTCTGCTGTATTGATGTATGTAACCGGTGAAGATTCCATTTTGAACTGCAATGTACGGACTTGCCGATCCTTTCGAAGTGCTGACTTTTTTCTTGACCCTGTTTTGCAGATTCATTACATAGGGCCTTTACGCGCGTGCTTGCCGTATTTCCATCCCATATATGAAGGACCAAATGGACAGAGTCAATGATCAATATCACATTTCCGGATAAAACACAGCGGCAGTTTGAAGTCCCGGTTGACGGATACACCATTGCGGCCGGTATTTCTGAGGGATTTGCCAGAAATTGCGTGGCCATGGAAGCAAACGGCCGGCTCATGGATATCTACAGCCGGATAAACGAAGACGCCAGTATCCGCTTTATCACGCCAAAGGATCCGGAAGCGCTGGATATTCTGCGGCATACAGCCGCCCATATCATGGCCCAGGCCGTGCTCCGGCTCTACCCGGATGCCCAGCCCACCATCGGCCCGGTGGTGGAAGACGGGTTTTACTATGATTTTGATATGGAGCCCATATCCGAGGAAGATTTTCCCAAAATCGAAGCCGAGATGAAACAGATTGTCAAGGAAAAGCTTCCGGTTTGCCGGCAGGAGGTCTCCCGGGATCAGGCCATTGAGCATTACCGCCATGAGCCCTATAAACGCGAGTTGCTCCAGGAGCTGGAAGACGGCACCATTTCCTTTTATGTTCAGGGCGATTTCACGGACCTTTGCCGGGGGCCGCATCTTCCGCATACCGGATTTGTCAGGGCGTTTAAGCTGCTGCGCGTCTCCGGGGCCTACTGGCGCGGAGATTCCGGGCGTCCGCAGCTTCAGCGGATATACGGAACCGCGTTTTTTGACAAAAAGGATTTAAAGCAGTACCTGACGTTTCTCGAAGAGGCCAGAAAACGGGACCACCGCAAAATCGGCGCAGCCCTGGGCCTGTTTTCCTTCCACGAGGAAGCACCGGGAATGCCTTTTTTTCACGCAAACGGCATGGAGCTCTGGAACGCGCTTCTCGATTACTGGCGCCTGGAGCACCGGGCAGCCGGCTACGTGGAAACCAAGACCCCGATTATCCTTCACCGAAGCCTGTGGGAGCAGAGCGGGCACTGGGAAAACTACCGGGAAAACATGTATACCCTGGTGGTCGATGAAACAGAGTCGGCCATCAAGCCCATGAATTGTCCCGGGGGCATGCTGTTGTTTAAGCAAAAGCGCCACTCCTACCGGGATCTGCCCATCAGGGCCGCAGAGATCGGCCTGGTGCACCGCCACGAGCTTTCCGGCGTGCTTTCCGGCCTGTTTCGGGTGCGGGCCTTTCACCAGGATGATGCCCACATTTTCATGACCCCGGAGATGATCGAGCCGGAAATCCTCGGGATTTTACAACTGGTCCGGCGCATGTATGCCACATTCGGACTGGGTTTTCATTTGGAGCTGTCCACCCGGCCGGAAAAATCCATTGGCACCGATGCCCAGTGGGAGCAGGCCACGGGCGGATTGACCGCCGCGCTGGATGCATACGGGGCCGATTATAAGATCAATGACGGCGACGGGGCCTTTTACGGGCCCAAGATTGACATTCACATCAAGGACGCCATCGGCCGGACCTGGCAGTGCGGCACCATTCAGCTGGATATGTCTTTGCCCGAGCGTTTTGATCTGGCTTATGTGGGCCAGGACAATGAAAAACACCGGCCCGTGATGATCCATCGGGTGGTTTTCGGATCCATTGAGCGGTTTCTGGGAATCTTGATCGAGCATTTTGCCGGAAAGTTTCCTTTGTGGATGGCCCCGGTCCAGGCGGTGATTCTGCCGATCAATGACTCTCTTGCCCCGTTTGCCAAAGAGACCTGCCAGCGGCTTTTTGCCGCCGGGCTGCGGGCATATGTGGATGACCGCACCGAAAGCTTGAACAAAAAGGTCAGGGAAGCCCAGCTGGCCAAAATTCCCCTGATCCTCACCGTGGGGGAGAAGGAGAAAAGCGCGGGCACCCTGGCGGTGCGCACCTTAGACGGGGCCGTGCATCACGGCGCCCCGGTGGACGGTTTTATTTCAGCGGTTTGCGACAATGTGGCCCAACGAAGGCTCGACATGGAAGAGCTGCTGTCGGGCTTATAGTATTTTTGCGGAGATGAAAACCAAAAAAACCGGGACCCCCTGTCTGAAAAGGGGTCCCGGTTTTTTTGTTCTATCGGGTATTTTTTTTGGTTTTTACGCGCCGTAGACGGCCACGTTTTTGAGATCCTCGCCGAGATATTCCCGTTCGTTTTCCCCGAGAACGCCCAGAGACAGGCAGATCAGGGTCCACAGGTGAACTGTCTGCCAGGGATGTTTCCGGATTTCGCTTAAATCATGGACTTGGGCGTGGCAGTTGTGGCACGGGGTAATGCAGTAGCCCGCTCCGGTGGCCAGGATCTGGTTGGCTTTTGCCTCGCCGTACTTGCGGCGTTCCTCGGGATACCCGGACTGCAGAAACCCGCCGCCGCCGCCGCAGCAGTAATTATTGGAGCGGTTGGGGGTCATGTCAATAAAATTTTCCTCGCCAACCACGGATTTGACAACATAGCGGAGATCTTCGGCAATGGGATCGCCGTAGCTTTTTCGGACAATCTGGCAGGGATCCTGAACCGTAAACTTGATTTTCAGATCCTTGTTCCAGTCGGAGTTGACCTTCAGCTTTCCTTCCCGGATCCATTTGGCATAGTATTCGTAAATGTTTTTAACTTCAAACTGATGGTCGATGTTGAATTTTTTCAGTCCGGCCCGGACTGCAAAAGT
>JAGTVF010000051.1 GCA_018224315.1 Desulfobacterales bacterium
GCTGTCTATTGCCGGCGCGTCTGCAACAATGTGTTCGATGAAGCTCTTTAATACCTGCAGGGTGTATTCGTCAGCCTCGTCGTCCATTTCCCGGATCGTTTCGGCCGATCGGGCGTCCATGTCGCGAAGAGAGTGGATGGCCTGCTTAAACATCTGCCTGCTTTTCTCTATCAGGCTTTCCATGGCGTGGACTTTTTCAAGCGGGGGGTGCTGGCACAGGAAAATTGTCCGCTCGGCGATGTTTACAGCCTGGTCGGCAATGCGTTCGAGTTCGTTGCTGATCTTCATGTTGCCGATGATCATTCGCAGATCTTTTGCCATGGGCTGCTCCAGGGCCAGCAGGCGCAAAGACAGCTTGTCCACTTCAAGTTCAATCTGGTTGATCTGCCTGTCTCCGTCAATAACCTCCTGGGCCAGTTCGGTATCCCGGTTTGTATAGGCCCTGGTGGCTCTTTCATAGGCATCCTGGGCTTGGGCGGCCATGTTTAACACTGTAATTCTGAGTTTTTCAAGCTCCTGGTGAAAATGAATCCGTTCCATTCTTCCTCCTTGGTTTATCCGAACCGCCCGGTTATGTAGTCCTCTGTCTGCTGAAGCCCCGGCCTTGTAAACAAGGTTTCGGTGTCTCCTGTCTCTATGAGCCTTCCCATGTAGAAAAACGCTGTTATATCAGAAACCCGTGCCGCCTGCTGCATGTTGTGGGTAACGATTATTATGGTGTATTCTTTCTTTAACTCATGGATCAGATCCTCGATTTTCTGGGTGGCAATGGGATCAAGTGCCGAGGCCGGCTCGTCCATGAGCAGAACTTCGGGTTCCACCGCAAGGGCGCGGGCTATGCAGAGCCTCTGCTGCTGGCCGCCTGAAAGTCCCAGGGCCGACTGGTTGAGCCGATCTTTGATCTCCTCCCACAGAGCTGCCTGTTTGAGATTCCATTCAACCTTTTCCCTTAAGAGCCTTTTATCCCTTATGCCGTTTACCCGCAGGCCATAGGCCACGTTGTCAAACACGGTTTTCGGAAAAGGATTGGGCTTTTGAAACACCATTCCAACCCGCCTTCGAAGGTTTACAACGTCAATCGAGGGGGAGTAAATATCCTGGCCTTCCAGCAGTATTTCACCTTCGGCCCGCGCTGCCGGTATCAGATCGTTCATGCGGTTTAAGCACCGCAAAAAAGAACTCTTGCCGCAGCCCGAAGGGCCGATCAGGGCGGATACCTGCTTTTGCTGCAGTTCCAGGTTGATGTCTTCAAGCGCCCTGAAATCACCGTAATAAAAGTTGAGGTTTTTTATCTGAAATTTTGCCTGCTCCGTCATATCTGTTTCAGTCCTTTTCATTTTTCCTTCAGGGGTTGTTGCCGGTAGCGCTTATATCATTTTTTTCCCCGCCAGCCCGGGGCAGGGCAAAAAAGAATATGCTTCCGCTGTCAGAATCGTCCGGCGGGCTTTTGACCCATATCCGCCCTTTCATGGCAGATACCGCGTGTTTGCATATGGAAAGGCCCAGGCCCGTGCCGCCGGTGGCCCTGCTTCTTTCCTTGTCGATTCTGTAGAATCTTTCAAAGATTCTGTCTTTGTGCGGATCGGCAATCCCCGGCCCCTGATCCCGGATGCCGAAAATGATTTCCCGGTCTCCTGATTCGCAAAACAACTCCACTGCAGCTCCGGCGGGTGAATACCTTACCGCGTTGTCCACAAGGTTTTTTACCACCCTGGTCAGGGCGGCTTCATCTGCTTTTACCATCACCGGCCGGGCGATCCTGTTTTTGATCTTTACCTGTTTTTCATCCGCCATGGGCATGCAGGTTTCGATTGCGGATTGAAAAACACCTGCTGCATCCAGGGGCACGGGGGTCAGCGCAGCAGGTCTTTCTTCCAGGCGGGTGAGTTCCAGCAGGTCGTTTACGATATGGGTCATTTGTTCCGCGTTTTTCCGGATGGTCAAAAGAAATGATTCAGCCTGCTCGTCTATGGAAAAATCTCCTGATGCAAGGGTTTCCACATATCCCCTGATGGAGGTGAGCGGGGTTTTTAATTCATGGGACACGTTTGCCACAAAATCCCGCCTGATTTTTTCCAGCTGCCTGTGGGCGCTTATATCGTAGAAAACAATCAGGGCCCCGCCTTCGGGTACTCTCAGGGCATATACTTCGTAATAGCGCTCATCCTCTGCGGAGACCGTAAGGCTGTATTCTTTTGCTCCGTTTAGTATCCTGTCGCATGCATCCTGCACTTCGCTGTTGAGCAAGACCTCCAGGGGACGTTTTCCGATGCACGAAAGCCTGCATTCCGCAATATCGCCCATCGCCCGGTTAATCGTCTTGATTCTGCCGCTGCGGTCAATCAGCATCACGCCTTCGCGCATGTTTTCAATGATGGCCTCCATTTCCGTGTTCTGCTCGGATATGACCTCCATCTGCTCGCGTATTCTGTCTGCTGTTTCATTGAGTGTGACAGAAAGCTCATAGAATTCCCTGCCTTCATCCATTATGTAATGATGGGCAAAATCCCCGGAAGCGATGGCCTTAAACCTGTCCATTACTCTGTGTATGGGTTTTTCCAGCATTCTGGCCAGGTACAGGCTGGCAAAAAAGGCAATTGCCGCAACAAGCGCCATTCCCGCCCAGAACCGGCGGGTATAGGCGTTGAGCCGGATTTCCACTGATGAAACCGGGTAGGCGGCACGAAGGTAAAGGGTTTCTTCTTTTTCCGGATGCCGGATCTGTTTGGCCGCATAGATCAGGTTGCGCCTGATTGTGTCGGAATAGCGCATGCTTACGGCAGGCTCCCCGCTGTCCGCGGTTTCAAGGATTTCCGGCCTTTTTGAATGGTTTCTTATGTATTTGACTTCTTTGTAAGGAACCGAGGAGTCGGCGATCACTTTTCCGTTGGGTTTTATCACTGTTATTCTGTAGCCGAGCTTATCCGCCATGGCGGTGCACCATCTGTCCAGCTCTTCGCTGTTATCAAAAGGGGCGTCTTTTGTAAGACTCCATTCCAGAAATTCAAGCTGTTCAAGGGCGTTTTCCCTTGATTCCTCCAGTATTTCGCTTTTCAGAGCGTTGTAGAAGTAAATGCCCGGCAGGACAACCGCAATGGCCAGCATTGCGCAGAAGACCAGAAAAAGCCTGTTTTTAAATTTCATGTATTTCATTTATTTTTCCATGAACCGGTAGCCCACGCCCCGCACGGTTTCAATGTCGTCTGCATAGGGCTCGATTTTTTGTCTGAGCCGCCTGATATGGGTGTCAACGGTTCTGTGATACCCCTCGAACTGGTATCCCCACACCCGGTCAAGCAGCCTGTCCCGTGAGCGCACCCTGCCTTTGTTTTTCAGCAGGTCGAGTAAAAGGTTAAATTCGGTGACAGTTAAATGTATCGGCCTGTCTCCGATTCTGACTTTATAATTTTCAGTTTCCAGAACCATGTCCCGGTGGCGCAAAAGCTTTTCCTCATCTTCTTCCTGCTGCGGGGTGTGGCGCCTCAACACCGCTTTGATGCGAAGCATAAGCTCCCTGGGTGAAAAGGGTTTGACAATGTAGTCGTCGGCCCCCAGCTCGAATCCCACAATCCTGTCGATTTCCTCGCCTTTGGCGGTAAGCATGATAACCGGTATGTTTTCAGTGCCTTTATTGCGTTTAAGCGTTTTGCACACTTCCAGGCCGTCTGTGCCCGGCAGCATCAGGTCCAGGATGACCAGGTCGGGCTGTTGGCCAATGGCGGCTTCCAGGCCCTGGTCACCGCTGGTATGCTTTAGGGCGTGGAATCCCTCGTGTTCCAGGTGCCAGGCGATCAGGTTTAAAATGTCGGTGTCATCTTCAATGACCAGTATGGTTTCTTCCATCATTTTTCCCCGGCTTTTGTACCTGTTATGAGCGCAACGCAATTGTTTCCGCAGAGTTTTTTCCTTAGAAGTATTTCTCCCGGGCCACAGCCCGTGGCAGAGCACTCCAAATAACTTTTTGCCGCATGTTTAAAGGCGTTGACTTTATTTTTTTAAACCTTGGCCCTTGAACGAAGTTACTTAGAAGAATATAGATTCAGGATATCTTATGCAAGCTGCAGTTTCAGGGTTGCAGCAGAAATTTTGTGTAAAACCTCAAAATTTTTTCTGCAGCCTGTTGCGGATGATGATGGCTGCCAGGTTCAGGCCCAGGACCAGAAACATCAGCACCAGGGCCGTTCCGTACTGCAGGTGCCGGGTCTCGCTTATATTCGTGCCCGCGGTTGCCAGAACATATATATGATAGGGCATGGCCATGATCTCATCAAAGACCGAAGACGGCAGTTTGCCGGTGTAGTAAACAGCCGCGGTGAACATAATCGGCGCAGTCTCGCCCGCCGCCCGGCTGACACCCAGTATTAGTCCCGTGAGCATGCCGGGCAGGGCCGCGGGAAGAACCATCTTGTATATGGTCTGCCACTTGGTGGCACCCAGGGCCAGAGACGCCTCCCTGTAGGACGGGGGGATGTTTCGAAGCGCCTCTTCTGCGGAACCGATTATCAGGGGCAGAATAAACGCCCCCAGGGTCAGCGAGCCTGCAAGCAGGCTGACGCCCATGTTGAGCATAATAACGAAAAATCCCAGTCCGAAAAGCCCGTAAACCACCGAAGGCACCCCTGCCAAATTGATAATGCCCATGCGCACGATCCGTGTCCATCTGCCTTTGCCGGCGAACTCATTTAAATATATTGCAGTGCCCACGCCAATGGGAAAGGCCACCAGAATCGCGCCCAGGCTGATATAGATGGTGCCGAGTATGCAGGGAAGAATGCCGCCTTTGGTCATTGATTCCCTGGGCATCTGGGTTAAAAATTCCCAGCTGATGGCGCTGATTCCGTTTATTGCGATAAAGCCGAGAAAAACCGCCAGGACCAGTACATTGATACAGGCCGCGGCCCTGAACATTGAAAAGGCAATACCCTGGGAAACTTTTCTTTTAAAGATTGATTTCATGATTCCTCCGCGTTTGGGCGCGATTTTCCCTGGTGCTCAATCAAAGATTGGCCTCCCCGACCTGCTTGTGTTTTTCCGAAAGCCAGGAAGCTATCATGTTAAAGACAAAGGTGAACACAAAAAGGACCAGGGCGATGGCAAACAGGGCATGATAATGATGGCTCTGATAAGGTGCCTCGCCCATTTCAGCCGCAATGCTTGCGGGCATGGGCCGAACCGGGTCAAATACGGATTCAGGGATCATTGCCGCACCCCCTGCCACCATGAGCACAACCATGGTCTCTCCAATGGCTCTTGCGATGCCCAGGACCACCGCGGTGGAGATCCCGGCAAGAGAAGCCGGCAGAATTACACGGGATATGGTTTCCCAATGGGTTGCGCCCAGGGCCATGGAACCTTCTTTTACATGGCCGGGTACACTGTAGATGGCGTCTTCGGAAATGCTGGCGATGGTGGGCACCGCCATGAAGGCCAGCATAAGCGAGGCATTGAAGATATTAAGCCCGGTGTTTAAATCCAGCGTTCTCTGGAGGAAAGGGGCCATTACCACCATGCCGAAAAAGCCTATGACCACGGTGGGCAGTCCCTCGATGAGTTCTACCACAGGTTTGAGTACCGCGCGTACTCTTGGGTGCGCAATTTCGGCCAGGTATATGGCTGTGCAGATGCCCAGGGGAACCGCGATCAAAGAGGAGAGCCCCACAACGCACAAGGATCCGACTATAAGGGCCAGAATCCCGTAGTCAGCGGGATCGTAGGTGGGGTACCACTGAGTGCCGAAAATAAAATCCACCACAGAAACCACCTCGAAAACGGGCAGTCCCTCTCTTATCAGAAAGAGGAATATCAAAAGCAGGATAATGATCCCGCTTGCCCCCACAACAAGGAAAATGGCGTGTACAAGTTTTTCCCTCTGATGGCTTTGCAGGCCCATAGCGCTTTCCTGTTCAGTTTGTTTGATCAATTGACGCATTAAGGGAGTGCAGGCAAAAGCCTGCACTCCCTTTTTAACCGAAAAATTGCTGTATCTGTTAATAAAGGGGCACGTAGCCGACTTTTTCGGCCAGGGGCTGGCCTTTTTCAGGGTGCAGCGTGAAGTTTATGAACTTCAGCACGGTACCCGTGGGCCACCCGTCAGTGAAGAGGTAAAGGTAACGGGAGACCGGGAATTCCCCTGATGCCGTGGTCTCAGGCGTACCCTCGATCCCGTCGATTTTGACGTTTTTCAGCCCGTCTTCCAGGTAGCCGATTCCGACGTAGCCGATGGCGTAAGGATTGTTCTTTACGGTTTCAACAGCTTCTCCGTTGGAGGCCACTGTCTGGGCCCTGGGAGTAACCCTGTCGCCCTGAAGTACTATGTCGCTCCATACCCCGTAGGTTCCCGAGGAAGAGTCCCTGGAAACGATGGTGATTTTCCGGTCAATGCCGCCCACTTCTTTCCAGTTGCTGATGTCGCCGTTATAGATGCCCTTTAA
>JAGTVF010000052.1 GCA_018224315.1 Desulfobacterales bacterium
GATTATCGCCGGAGACCGGGAGCATCCCGAGGTGCGGGGGCTGCTTGGATATGCCGGTAGCCGGGGCCATGTGGTCAACTCCCTGCAGGAGATTGATGCCCTGCCGGCCTTTGAAAACGCCATCATCGTTGCCCAGACCACCCAAAATACCGCGTTTTTCGAAAAGGTCAAGCAATGGGCCGGAGAAAACCGGCCGCATTACCGGGTTTTTGAAACCATTTGCGACTCCACGGAAAAGCGCCAGGCAGAGGTGCAGTCACTGGCCGGGCAGGTGGATGCCGTGGTTGTGGTGGGCGGCTACAACAGCGGAAACACCCGGCGGTTGGCCGATATTGCGGCCCGCTCCGGCAAGAAATCCGTGCACGTGGAAACCGCAGAGGAACTCCCGGTCCAAGAACTGGCGGAATGCCGGAGCATCGGTATTACCGCCGGGGCGTCAACGCCCAACTGGACCATCCGCCAGGTCGTGCAGTACATGGATCGGCGATTGACCGGAAAAGGCGGCCGATGCAGGCGATTTGTGCATATGCTGATGCGGTGTTTGATACTTTCCAATCTGTATCTGGCCGTGGGGGCCGCGGGTTTGGCCGCAGCCGGCGCCTGGCTGCAGGGTGTGCCTTTAAGACCCCATTATTTGGGTGTTGCGGCGTTATATACCCTTTCCATGCATACCCTGCACCATATGCTCGACCGGATGGCCGACAAGTACAATGACCCGGACCGGGCGCGGTTTTACCAGGAAAACCGGTATGCCCTGACAATCCTGGCCGGTGCTGCCGGCCTGGGCGGCCTGGTCATTGCCTGGACCATGGGTTTGTTGTTTTTCTGGCTGCTGCTGTGCATGAGCCTGCTCGGGGTGGCTTATAACCTGGAAATCGAGGGAAAGGGATCGGGTCGGAAGCGCATTTCCTTGTTCAAGCGCATCCCCGGCTCCAAGACCGTGCTGGTGACCCTGGCCTGGGGCATGGCCGCAGCCCTGTTTCCGGCCCTGGATGCCCATGGCTACTTCACGCCGGCCGGCATTGCGGCCTTTGTCTGGATTTCCGCCCTGGTGTTTGTGCGAACAGCGTTTTTTGACATCAGTGACATGCAGGGAAGCCGGATTGTGGGCCGGGAAACCATTCCCATCCTTCTGGGCGAGCGCCGGACCCTGTTGCTGCTCAAAGGCGTTCTGGCGGTGCTGATGGTGCTGCCGCCCCTGGCTGCGGCCGCAGGGCTTGTGCCCTTTTTATCCTCTGTGTTCATTCTTTGCCCGGCAGCCATGCTTGCATTTCTGGTGAACCATGAGCGAACCGGGCATTTTCCGGGTGTTTTCCAGGGGTTTATAATGGAAAGCCATTTTGTGTTGGCCGGCCTTCTGGCCTTTATCTGCACAGCGCTGACCGGGTAAAAATTCGCAAACAAGCCCGGCCGGAAGAAATCAGGACAAAAGATATGGATGAATTCGTTGAAATTCCGATAACCGGGGAACTGGACCTGCACACATTCAAGCCCTCGGAAGCCGGCGATCTGATCGATGATTATCTGGAGGCCTGCCTGGAAAAAGACATTGCCGTGGTGCGCATCATTCACGGAAAAGGCACCGGCAAGCTTCGGCAGCGGGTGCATGCGGCACTCAAGCGTCACCGGCTGGTGGCCCGTTTTGAACTGGCCTCCCCGGATTCCGGCGGCTGGGGGGCCACCCGGGTGTGGCTCAAATCCCCGGACGCCGGTGGATCCTGATAGTCGTTGATGGAAAAATTTCCCAGAAAAGTTTTTGCCACCCTTTTTTTTGCCATTTTTGTATCGGTTACCGGGGTGGGCATCGTGGTGCCCCTTCTGCCGGTATATGCCCATGAGCTTGGCGCCAGCGGTTTTTCCATCGCTCTGATTTTCGGCGGTTTTTCCCTTTCGCGCACGTTTTTTCTCCCCTGGTTCGGCCGGCTCTCTGATGCGCACGGCAGAAAGCCTTTTCTGGTAATGGGGCTGTTTTCCTATTTTGTCATTGCCGTTGCATTTGTCCTGGCCCATCAAATCCACAGCCTGATTGCCATCCGGCTCATCCAGGGGGTGGCCTCGGCCATGATCATGCCCGTGGCCCAGGCGTATGTGGGGGATATCACCCCGGAGGGAAAAGAGGGCATCACCATGGGCGGATTTAACATGTCCATTTTTGTTGGCCTGAGCATTGGGCCTCTCATGGGCGGGGTGATCCGGGATGTCTTTGGTTTGAACATGGCCTTTGCCTGCATGGGAGGGCTGGCGTTTTTTGGCTTCTGCCTGGCCGCGGTGCTTCTTCCCGCCGCGGCTGCAGAGCGGATTGATTCCCTTGGCCGGGCCCCGGTAAAGTGGGGCCTGCTTGTGCGCGATCCCATGCTGGTTGCCCTGTTTTCCTTCCGCATGGTGTACACTACCTGCATCGGCATTATCTGGGGGTTTTTGCCCGTGTATGCAAATGATGTTTTTGCGCTTTCCAGTTCTGCGGTTGGGCTTTTGGTGATGCTGGGGGTTTCGGTGAGCGGA
The DNA here is from genome assembly GCA_018224315.1 of Desulfobacterales bacterium. Taxonomy (GTDB): domain Bacteria; phylum Desulfobacterota; class Desulfobacteria; order Desulfobacterales; family Desulfosalsimonadaceae; genus Desulfosalsimonas. The sequence goes on from JAGTVF010000052.1 coordinate 2,503, forward strand.
TTGATCCACATTCCCATGGGGATGCTGGCGGATCGATGGGATAAGCGCCTGATGGTGGTAATCGGCGGCATTGCCGTGATGGCGGCAATGCTGTTGATGGGTACGGCCGGGGGGTTTACCGGTTTGTTTGCGGCAAACGTGGTTTTCGGAATCGGCGGTGGCATTGCCATGCCTGCAGTCATGGCTTTGGCCGTGATCCGGGGCCAGAAGATCGAGGCCATGGGGTCGGTGATGTCGATGATTACCGTTGCCCATAGCCTGGGTATGCTCATGGGATCAATTTTTGCCGGGCTGATCATGGACTGGTTTGAACTCAGGTTTGCCTTTTTTCTGGGCATCCTGATTATGGCCGCGGGCACGGCCCAGTTTTTTGCCGGCACCCGGCATTCAGCGGCGGCTACCAGGTCTGCTCGGGAAAAAACAAATTAAAAGGTGTTTTCATATGGCAGGGGCGGAAAAACACCACCGAAGAGGAAACTTATGCCGGCTGCCGGTCAGTATGCCGTTATAACCGGTGATTTTACAGGATTTTCGGGTATGGATGCCCGGGTGCGCCGATCCATGCCCGGGCTTATGGCCGAAGCCGGCCAGGCTTTTGGCCTTCTGGTGCCCGGGGTGATGCCGTATGCCATATCCGTGTTCCGGGGTGACAGCTGGCAGGCGTTGTTTTCC
>JAGTVF010000053.1 GCA_018224315.1 Desulfobacterales bacterium
ACACGACTTCAAAATCATCCTTTATGATCAGCAGCATATCCGGCAGCAGATCAAAAAGTGCCCTGTAATTATGGGCAAGCCGGGAAATTTCCTTCTGGCTGTCTGTCACAACTTCCTGCATGGATACAGCTCCGCCTGTCTTTTGGTTTGCCTTCTGGGTCACCGGGCCCCCTTCCGGAACAAGACCACCTTAATGGTCTGAAAAATGGTGGACAAATCCATTCCAATGGAAAGGTTCTTGATATAATAAAGATCATATTCCAGCTTGCGCAGGGCATCTTCCTTTGATGCCCCATATGGATAATAAATCTGCGCCCAGCCGGTAATGCCGGGTCTGAGGGCGTGGCGCATGGAATAAAAGGGAATTTGCTGTGTCAATTCAGAAACAAAAACCGGCCGTTCCGGTCTGGGGCCCACAAAACTCATGTCTCCCCGGATCACATTGATCAGCTGGGGCAGTTCATCGATTCGCGCTTTCCTGATAAAAGCCCCATATCGGGTAATTCTGCTGTCTTCGGCTGCAGCCCACACCGGCCCGTCTTTTTCTGAATCCGCATACATGGAGCGAAACTTGATGATATTAAAGACCCGGCTGTTTGCCCCGACCCGATCCTGGCGGTAAAATACCCCCCCGGGCGACTCGAAAGAAATAATTACGGCACTGAGCAGAAACACCGGCAAAGAAACCACGAGCATGGCGGATGCAACAGTAATATCAAGCATCCGCTTGAGCATCCGGGTCATGCGCCGGACATAAAACCCATCTGAAAACAGCATCCATGACGGATCGACTTTCTCCACCATGATTTTGCCCGTGAGTCTTTCATAAAAACCCACTGCATCAATAATTTCAATGCCCATGAACTTAAACTGGATAAGATCATTCATGGGCATTTTGCCGCGTCTTTCATCCAAAGCCAGCACGATTTTTTCCACTTCGCGTTTTTCACACAACCTGCGCAGCTGGGAGACGTTATCAAAAACCGGCAGCCCGTTTCGAACCATCGGGGAATCCTTGTCCCCCACAAAAGCCACAATCCGGTGACCGGAGTCCTTTTTGTCCTCAATGGCCGAAACAATCTGTCCGGCAAACCATCCCGTTCCCACCAGGGCAACGGGCTGATCAAATATCCGGTGTTCCAGCAGCTGGAAATAAGTAAACCGCCATCCAAGAATCACCAACCCGACTGCAAACAGAGCGGACCAGAAGATCTTTAAGGAAATGCTCAGCGCTGGAAACAGGTAATAGACAAAGGCCAGCACAATGCACCCGAAGCCGACTGTCTGCAGAACCTTAAGCAGATGATCGGAAAATATCGGAATGATGGTATGATCATAAAGATCAAAGTAATAAAAACAAAGCTGGAATACGACGGTCACCACAAGGGCCCGGAAAACATAAATCGACAGAAGCTCCCGGTACTCCGCTGCCCCGGCCCAGAACAGAAACACGCAGTTGATAATGATAAAAATAAGAGCCCCTTCGCTGAAAAAAAACAAAAGATTGCGCCAGGGATAATATTTTTTGAAAACATACGGCACGGTTGCATCAATCCCTTATTTTCCGGCCTCGTAATGATAATAGCCGTAGTTATATCCCATTTTCTTTTCCAGAAAACTTTCAACCGCGTTTTCCGGATACGCATTAAAAACCACATCGTGAATTTTTTCATGCCCCAGGGTATCCACAAACCTCTTTACATCCTCTTTTTTGGATGCACCGTATCGAACCACCAGGATCACCCTGTCCACATGCTGCGCCAGAGTGGCTGTTTCCGAGGCAACAATGCCCGGCGGGGTGTCAAACAAAATAATGCGGTCCTGATAGCGGTTGCCCAGTTCATGGATCAGATCTGTCATCCGCGAAGATTCCAGTAATTCCGAAGGATTTTTTGGTGGCACGCCGCTTGGAAACAAGGATAGCTTGGGTTGGCCGGTTTTCCGAAGCAGCAGGGACACATCGGCTTTTTCATCCTGCAGGTAGTCGGACAGTCCGGTGGGTGATGAAATCCCGAACAGACCAGCAAGAGTGGGGTGCCGAAGGTCACAGTCCACCATCATGGCATAATTTTCCATTCCCCGCGAAAGGGCAACACCCAGGTTGGCGCAGACAAACCCCTTGCCTTCATGGGGAACGGTACTTGTCACCAAAAGGGTTTTCGGCCGCGGGCCCGAGGATGGAAACAGAATCGATGCCCTGAGACGGCGAAAACTTTCAAAAAAAAGCGAATTCGGCCCGGTTGACAACTGCAGCCGGCGGTCCCACCGCTGCCGGGCCAATCCGGTATCCAGCGCCTGTGAAGAAGAGGCCTTTTCTGATCCGGACATTTTGTCTCCAGACCGGGGCCCGGACACCGGATGCACTTTTGAAGCCTCCGGGGCTGCCGGATGGGTTGACTTTTCCAATGCCTTTGAGAACTTACCCATATTTGAACCGCCTTGCTCAATTCAGTTGTTGTCAAATGCTGCTCTGCCTCCAAAACCAATAACCATTTTCAAAGCCGCTTTTATTTGGGCCTGATGCTATGCTCAAAGGATAAGCTCGCCTTGCTGCCATAAATACACGCCAGCGGTGATCAGGGCAATCAGCCACACCGTCAGCGCCGAGGACCAGGCAATGCTTCTGAGCTTTGCACTCTTTTGCTCCTTTTCCGTTACAATCAGGGGAAGCGCGCATGTCACGGGAAGCTGCAGACTGCTTTCCACCTCTGCGACATCCCTGAAAGAGGTATTTATGGCATCTATCCCCAAAACCATACCACCACCTCCTGCAAGCCCTATGGCAACAGAGACCAGCAAAAACACCAAAAACCTTCCTTCAACGGGCGTTTTGGGCAGAAACGCCGGATCCACAATCTTAAACTGGCTTCCCTTCTGCCGCACTTCAATGGTTTCAGCCGCCTCAGCGCCGAAACTCTGGGAAAGCAGCTGGTCGTGATACTGCTTTAATTCCTCATAATCCCTTGTCAAAGCGGTCCATTCCGCCTCCCGCACCGGGGCGGCTTCAACATAGTTTTTGTAGGTTTCGATCTCTTCGAGGACATTATTGCTTTCCTTGCGCAGGGTTCTGAGGTTGATATCGATTTCTTTGATCCGGGCGGCCAGTTCGTTGATTCTATCGTCCCGGGGGCTCGCCGCCCCGGTGCCGGCCGCAGAAGCCTCCTGGTCCGGCTGCTCCCCAGCAGATGACATGGCGGATTGAAATCTTTCAATCCGCTTTTCCAGGCGTTTTACTTCCGGATGCGCAGCGGTATACCGACCAAGCAGATCCTGAAGCCGGCCCCGGAGTTGAGAAAGCTCCTCGGCCGAAGCACTGACCCCCCCACCGGCCATTTCATTTTGCATGTTCCGGCGCGCCTCCAGTTGCTCCGACATTAAAAGGCGGGTCTGCTCCAGGTTATAAATGTTTGTCTGCAAATCCTGGAACTGCCGCTGAAGGGAATCGAGCCGATTCATGTTGGCATTCCGTTGATCGGGCATCTCATTGTAATGCTTCAGCTTATACTCCTTCATTTCAGCTTCTTTTTTCTCCAGCCGCTCCTGGGCCATGCGCAGTTCATCCTGGACATAGTCTGATGTTTCCCTGACGCGCTCTCCCCGGGCCCGAAGATTTTCCTCAA
>JAGTVF010000054.1 GCA_018224315.1 Desulfobacterales bacterium
AACTGGCGCAACTGGACACAAGGCTTCGGCGGATGTTTGCACAAGGACCGCAAAATCGGGAATTTCTGGTGTTTCATCCCTCCTGGGGCTATTTTGCAGACGCCTACGGCTTAAAACAGATCCCGGTGGAAATATCCGGCAAAGCCCCGAAAGCCGCGGATTTACAGCGACTGATCTCTCTTGCCCGCAAAAAAGACATTCAAACCGTTCTCATTCAGCCACAGGTTTCCTCGAAATCGGCTGAAACCATTGCCAGGGCCATTGACGGCCAGGTGGTATCTGCCGATCCACTGGCGGAAAACTGGCCGGAAAACCTTGTCGAGGTGGCCGGCAAAATCCTGGAGGCAGCCAGATAACCATGGATGATCCCGTTATCGAACTCAGCAATGTCAGTTTTTCCTATGACGGCGTCCCCGTAGTCCAAAATGCCTCGTTCACAGTGGCGAGAAACGAGTTTCTGGCCATTATCGGGCCCAACGGGGGCGGCAAGTCCACCCTGGTCAAGCTGGTTTTGGGCCTTCTAAAGCCGGATGCCGGCCGGATCCGGGTTTTGGGCAAACCGCCCAAAAAAGTGTCCCACTGCTTCGGCTACGTGCCCCAGGACGTGTCCATCAACCGCTCATTTCCCATATCGGTTTTAGACGTTGTTCTGATGGGCCGGCTTCGGCGGCACAAAGGCGTGCGCATCCGGCAGCAGGATTACGAGGCAGCCGCCCATTTTCTCGATCTTCTTGGCGTGGCCCAGTACAAGGACCGCAGAATCGATGACCTCTCCGGCGGCCAGCGGGAGCGGGTTTTCATCGCACGGGCCCTGACCACGGATCCGGACATCCTGATTCTCGACGAACCCACCGCCAGTGTGGATACAGCCGGGCGCACCGAGCTCTACAGCCTTTTGCGGGAGCTAAACCGCACCAAGACCATTATTGTGGTCAGCCACGACCTGATGGTCATGTCTTCTTACGTAACTGCTGTTGCCTGCGTCAACCAGCAGGTTTACTACCACGGCAAAAACGAAATCACAGATGAGATGATCGACATGGGCTACCAATGCCCGGTGGAACTCATCGCCCACGGCCAGCCCCACCGGATCCTGAAAACCCACGAGGAAGGCCCATGATTGAGGCCCTGCAGTTTGAATTCATGCGAAATGCCCTGTATGCTGGCCTTTTTGCCTCCCTGATATGCGGAATTATCGGCACCTTCGTGGTGGTCAACCGGATGGTGTTTTTAACCGGCGGCATTGCCCATGCCGCCTACGGGGGCATCGGCGCGGCCCTGTTTTTCGGAATCCCCTATATTTACGGAACCATGGGCTTTTCCCTGGTTGCGGCCCTGATCATGACCGCAGTCACCCTCAGGGTCCCCCACCGCTCTGATACCTTCATCGGCGTGCTCTGGGCCGTTGGCATGGCCCTGGGCGTGATCCTGGTGGACCTGACCCCGGGCTACAACGTGGACCTCATGAGCTACCTGTTTGGCAGCATCCTTGCCGTGCCCGAATCGGATATCTGGTGGATGCTCGCCCTGGGTGCGGTGACCCTGGCGCTGACCCTTTATTTTTACCGGGACCTGATTGCCATTTCCTATGATATGGAATTTGCACAGCTACAAGGGGTGCGGGTCAATTTTCTCTATTTTCTGTTCATGGCCATGGTGGCCGTGGCCATCGTATTGATCATACGGGTGGTGGGCCTGCTTCTGGTCATTGCCCTGCTGTCGATCCCGCCCTATATTGCCGAAAAATACGCCCGCTCCCTGGGTGTGATGATGATTTTTGCCGTGGCCCTTTCAGCGGTTTTCAATGTTGCCGGACTGTGGATGGCCTACCGCTTTGATTTAAGTTCCGGGGCGGCCATCATTCTGGTGGCTGCGGCCGGATTTTTCCTCTCCCTTTTCATTGACACGATCATCAATGTACGGCATAAAAAACAACGGTCAAAAATATGATCGCTTTTTTGGGCAAAATATATTATAGGGTCAAAAAATACGGACGGCGATCTTCAGGAAGGCACCAGGCAGCGGCTTTGCTTGCCGCCGTTGTTTTCCTGGCAGGCGGGTGCGGCCATAACAGGACAGTGCACAACCCGGCGGAAGCGCATAATTTTGGACCGGTCCAATGGGCGATTGATTTTTACCAGGGCCCCCTGGACCATTTCAATGCAGTGCGCACGGGCCAATGTCCCATGTACCCGTCCTGCTCGCAATACGCCAGCCAGGCCGTGGCAAAGCACGGGCCGGCTGTGGGCGCCATGCTGGCCTGTGACCGGTTGATCAGATGCGGCCGCAGCGAACTGGACTACGCCCCTAAAATTCCAGTTAACGGAAAGTGGAGATATTATGATCCGGTTTCCGCAAACGATTTCTGGTTTTCAGATACACCGTGAAAAAACATTTACCAACAAGGAGGCAATATGCCGCAAGCCGTTATCGTCAGTGCAACAAGAACCCCCCTGGGCGCCTTTAACGGCAGCCTGGGCAACACCGGCGCAACAGATCTGGGCGCCCACGTGATCACCGAAGCCATCCAGCGGGCTGGCATTTCCAAAGACTCGGTCAACGAAGTCATCATGGGCCAGGTGCTTCCCTGCGGCTACGGCCAGAACCCGGCCCGCCAGGCCGCGGTCAGAGCCGGCCTGCCATGGGAGGTGGAGTGCCTGACCATCAACAAGGTATGCGGATCTGCATTAAAATCCGTGATGCTCGCCTCCCAGGCCATTGCCGCAGGAGATGCGGACGTTGTGGTGGCCGGCGGAATGGAGACCATGAGCATGGCCCCCTATTACCTGGAAAAAGCCCGGTTCGGCTACCGCATGGGCGCGGGCACCCTCCAGGATCACATGATCCACGACGGTCTGTGGGATATTTTCAATGATTTTCACATGGGGGTTTCAAACGAGCTGTGCTCTGAAAAATACGATGTCTCCCGCGAAGACCAGGACCGGTACGCGGAAATGTCTTATAACCGGGCAATAGAGGCTGTGGAATCGGGCCGTTTCAAACAGGAAATCGCACCAGTGCCCATCCGGGACCGCAAGGGCAACACAACCGAGTTTGCCGTGGATGAAAACCCCAAGCCCACACCCTTTGAAACCCTGTCAAAAATGAAGCCGGCTTTTCGCAAAGACGGCAGGGGCACGGCCGGAAACGCCTCGATTATCAGCGACGGGGCATCGGCCGTGGTGGTCATGAGTGACACAAAGGCCAGGGAACTGGGTTTGACCCCCATGGCCCGCATCGGCGCCCAGGCATCGGCCGGCATTGACATGAAATACGTGCTGGTAGCCCCAATCCTGGCCATTCCCAAGTGCCTGGACAAAATCGGCATGACCACAAAGGACATGGATCTCTTTGAGATCAACGAGGCCTTTTCCGGCTCCACCGTGGCGGTGATCAAGGAACTGGGCCTTGACACTGACAATGTCAATGTCAATGGCGGCAGCGTTTCCCTTGGCCATCCCATCGGCGCCAGCGGGGCCCGGGTGCTGACCACCCTGCTTTATGAAATGATCCGCAGGGATGTCAAAAACGGTATCGCCTCTTTGTGCCTGGGCGGCGGCGAAGCCGTGGCCATGACCGT
>JAGTVF010000055.1 GCA_018224315.1 Desulfobacterales bacterium
TGGCCGATGCCGTGGACATCCCCGTTGTCACCGGCGGAGGAATCGGCGACGGCCGGGGAATCATCGCCGCCCTGGCCCTGGGGGCAGACGGCATCTACATGGGATCGCGCTTTATGGCAACCCGGGAATCCGAAAGCCATGACAAGGTCAAACAGGCCATTGCCGCGGCCAAAGACGTTTGCACCGTATCCGTATCAAAGGAATTCATGCTCGCCCGGGACCTGACCAACCAATTTACGGAAAAATTCCAGGAAATGCGCAAATCCGGCGCATCCACAGAAGAACTCACGGCCTTTCTCAAAGAACACGGCCAATACCAGTCCCAGCACCTGGGACAAGTCGAGGACGCAGAGATCTGCTGCGGCCAGGTGGCCGGATTGATCCACGATGTGCCGTCTGCTGAAAAACTCATGGAAAGGCTCATCGCAGATGTCAAAAAACGCTTTGCAGAACTGGAGCAGCAGGTGCAGGTGTTTTTCACCTAAGCTCAACGCTTCATGAAACCCGGGCGGATTCATTTTGTCGGCGGATCACAGAGCTCCTTTCAGAAACATCTTCATGTGCTGCCAAAAGCGCCGGTCCGCAGCCTTATGACAGGCAACCGCGTCCATGCCGTCTTCGTCTGCAAAATAAAAAAGAGTTTTGTTTGACCTCAAAAATGATCAGTGATCTAATAAAATAATCATTGGTGATTTTATTGAACGCCTATATAAGGAGCCCATCTTATGTCAACCCACCCAAGGGAAAAAAATCCCTACAATTTCGACCCGTTTCTTGAGTGGCGCAACCGGGTGGATTTTTACCGGGATGATCCGTTTATCCAGCAGGTCCTGAAATGCTACACCGGGGACAAGTTTGAAATGATCGACCAGGCGGCCAGAGAAGTCTCTGAAAAGGCCTCCTTTCGGTGGCGGGATCTGGCCGATGCCATTGCCGCACCGGAAAAACGACCATACATGATGCATTATGACGGCCACAATCACCGCATCGACCGCATTGTCCGGCCCATGGAAACCCAGGTCATGGAAGCAGAAGTCTTTAAAGAGGCCCTTTTTTCGGAAAAAACCGACCCGTGGGTCAAACTGATCAAAATGTATCTGATCTATCAAAACAGCGAGGCCTGCATTGCCTGCCCCGTGACCTGTACCGAGGGCCTGGTGGCCATTGTGGAACAGTTTGCCGACACCCCGGCGCTAAAGAAGATCGTCCAGCACTGCAAGGAGGGCATTGACGGCGATTTTGCCATCGGCGCCCAATATTTGTCCGAAATCCACGGCGGCTCTGACGTGCCGGCCAACGTGGTTGAAGCCGTGGAACAAGGCGGCACCTGGCGTTTATACGGAACCAAGTTTTTCTGCTCCGCCACTCATGCCGACTATGCCGTTGTCACGGCACGGCCCAAAGGGGCGGAAAAAGTGGCCTTGTTTGTGGTGCCCTCCTGGCTGCCGGGAAACAAAGAAAAGGAGATCCGGAACGGGTATACCATTGACCGGATCAAATGGAAAATGGGCACCAGCGAGCTGACCACGGCAGAACTGACATTTGACGGGGCCGTGGCCTATCCCGTGGGACCCCTGGATCGGGGTGTGGCCAACGTGGCGGGCGTGGTGCTCACCTATTCACGGTTGACCGTGGGGCTTTCCGGTGCGGCCAGCATGACCCGGGCCGCCCGGGAAGCGAAAAAATACAGCAAGTTCCGGGAGGCCTTTGGCATGCCCATTGGCCGCTTTCCCCTGGTGGCCGGCCAGATCCGGGAGATGGAAACAGCCGCCCGCCGGACCACAGCCGGGGCCTTCCGGCTTTACCGGGATTTTCTGGCCTTAGAAGGCGGGCTCAAAGGCGGAATGACAAATGATAAGACCGAAGCGCAGAAACGTCATCGCTTTGATATCCGGGAGCTGATCATGCTGCAGAAAATCACAGCCTCCTGGGATACCGTTGACATTACCCGGATGGCCATGTCGATTTTCGGCGGCCACGGGGTCATGGAGGATTTTTCCGCTCTTCCGCGCATATACCGGGACGGGGCAGTCAACGAGCTCTGGGAAGGACCGCGAAATGTTCTGCTGACACAGATTTACCGGGATATTCACCGGGCAAAGCCCTGGTACCCCCCTGAGGAGTTCGTGGCCGGAGTGCTCAAAGGCGCCAAATCGGAGGTCATCACTGCCCTGGCTGAGGAAATCCAGGAACTGATTGCAGTTGCTGAACCCTTTGGCACAGACAACGCCTCACTGGATTTCTGGAAGCAATGGGACGGATTCTGTCACCGCTTGTTTCATGCCTACCAGGACCTGGCCTTATCTGAAGTAATGGCGCTGTCTACCCATTGAGATTGGATTACTTTTCGTAGATGCCCACAATCCGGTTCATGCCGATCAAATGGGGCTCGATTTTCTCCAGCAGCTGCCACTGGGTCAGGCCGGATTCCAGGTTTAGATCCTTGTTTAACGCCAGCAGCCACCAGAAGTAATGGTGGATGCCGTGGCCGGCCGGAGGCTTGGGTCCTTTGTAGCCCTTTTCGTTAAAATTGTTTACCCCCATGGTGTAGTCCGGACATCCTTCCGGAATTCCCTGGACATCACCGGCGATATTGTAGAGCACCCAGTGAACAAACCCGTACGTGCCCGGCTCCACCAGCGGTGCATCCGGGTCATGGCAGATAATGGCAAAGCTGCGTGTGCCCTCGGGCACTTTTGTCCATTCCAGGGGCGGGGATACATCTTCTCCGTAACCGGTGTATTTTTGCGGGATCTGTCCCCGGTTTTCAAACCCCGGACTGGTCAATTGCATATCCGAAAGTGCAAAACCCATGATCTTACCTCCTTTCAATGATATCTGAAGTTGCCGGCTGAAATATCCGTTGGCAAGGCCTATTAACAATAAATTAAGAAACCTTGCCGGCTTTGTCAACAAACCGGCTGCTACCGGGGCAAAACCCGGTTGTCGGCAATGCAGAATCCTGGTAGAAAACTCCCTGAAGTCATCTGCCTGAAACAATAGACAGGAAACACCCATGACCGGTCGCATGTTTCGATACAACAACCTGCTTGTCCGGATTTTCCCTTTTATCCAATGGCTCAGGGGCTATTCGTGGCAAATGTTTGGCGCAGACAATCTGGCCGGGCTGACCGTGGCCGTTGTGCTGATCCCCCAGTCCATGGCATACGCCATGTTAGCAGGCCTTCCGCCGGTCTACGGCTTGTATGCGGCCGCCATCACCCCGATTATCGGCGGCCTGTGGGGAAGCCTCCGGCAGCTGGCCACAGGCCCCATTGCCATTATGAGCCTGCTGGTGCTGACCACTCTTGCGCCCCTGGCAGAACCCGGCAGCCGACAGTTCATTGATCTGGCCCTGGTGCTTTCCATTCTTGTGGGGGTCATTTACCTGTTTGTGGGCATTGCCGGCATGGGCCAGGCCATGTCGTTTATATCCCATTCAGCGGTCAAGGGGTTTACCTCTGCTGCGGCCCTGATCATTATCGCCGCCCAGGTCCCCAACCTGCTGGGACTCAGCGCGGAGCGCCACGAGTTTATCATTTTTATGCTCATTGAAATTGCGCAGAATTTTTCCGGCCTGCATCCGGCCACCGTGCTCATCGGGGTTTCGTGCTTTGTTTTTATCTATTTTGTCAAAAAATACCGGCCCGCCTTTCCGGCCGGGCTGGTGGCCCTTGGGGTATCAACAGGCGCGGTGGCCCTGCTCAAACTCCATGAAACCGGGGTTGCCGTGGCGGGCAAAAGCCCGGGCGGGCTTGCCGTATTTTACGTGCCGCCGGTGGCCCCGGAGACAATCAGCAACCTCATCGGCCCGGCTGTGGTCATCGCCCTGGTCAGCTTTGCTGAAACCTACAGCGTCAGCAAGGCCGTGGCCTCTGAATCCAAGCAGAAAATCGACGTGAACCAGGAATTTGTCGGCCAGGGCCTGGCCAACCTGGTCGGGGGATTTTTCCAGTGCTACCCGGTCAGCGGTTCGTTTTCGCGCACTGCCGTCAACTTTGCAGCCGGCGCCAAAACCGCCGTGTCAAGCGTTGTCTCAGGGATTTTGGTGATTTTTGCCCTGCTGTTTTTAACTCCCCTTTTCACCTATATTCCCAAAGCCGCACTGGCCGCTGTTGTCATCAGTGCGGTCATGACCCTGTTTCATCCCGGCGAAGTGCTTTCTTTGTGGCGCCAAAACAGGGATGACGGCATTGTGGCCGTCATCGTCTTTGTTCTGGCCCTTGCGGTCAAACCCGATTATGCGCTTATGATCGGGGTGGCGGCCTCTTTGATCTTTTTCATGTGGAAAACCATGCATCCGCGCATTGTGCAAATCACCAAAGACCCGGAAATCAATGTATTTGTAAATGCTGATGCCGCAGACAAACCGGGCTGCCCCCAGATTCTTCATCTGCGCTCAGACAATGTCATCTTTTTTGCCAATGCGGAATACACGGTGGCCCACATTCTTGAAAGAGTCGATGCGGTCCGTACCCCGCTTGTCTATGTGCTGCTTGATTTTCAGGCTGTGGGCTTTATCGATATCACAGCCATTGATGAGCTGCGCGCGCTAAAAGATGAGCTTGGGGCCCGGGACATCCGGTTGGCCATTTTCCATGTGCACCAGCCGGTGATGAAAACCTTTGTGTCCTCGGGTTTTATCCACGAGATCGGTAAGACCGGCATGGTCTGGCAGGCCGGTCTCACCGACCGGCACGGCGAAGCTCTGGCGGCCATATTCAAGCAGATCGATCATGACTACTGCCGGAATATTTGCCCTTATGTATTGTTTTATGAGTGCAGCACAGTCAAATAAAAAGGAATTGCCCGCTTATGTTTTGTTTTGTCCATGCCGCGGATATTCACCTTGACAGTCCCATGCACAAACTCGAAGCCTATGACGGAGCGCCGGTTGAGGAATTCCGGCTCTCCACCCGCAGGGCCCTGGAAAATGTGGTGGACCTGGCGCTTTGCGAAAAAGCCAATTTTGTACTGATTTCCGGGGATCTCTACGACGGGGACTGGAAAGATTACAACACGGGCCTGTATTTTATCAACCAGATGATGCGCCTTGGAAAAGCCGGCATTCAGGTATTTGTTGTGGCCGGAAA
>JAGTVF010000056.1 GCA_018224315.1 Desulfobacterales bacterium
AAATCCTGGCTGACCCCAAGCCTGCGGATGAACTATATCATGCATTTTACAAAGGCTGCAGATAAATGACATTTCACCGGATTCCCGGCTGGTTTGACCACGGGGTGAGAAAAAAAGTGGCGGATCCGGATTCAGATGCATCCGGGTACACTTATTTCGGGCTGAAAAAATTGCCGGCGGATCAGAAAAAGGATGCCGTGCTGGCCCATTTCAACCGGGTGGCGCCCAGGTATGATTTCATGAACACGGTGCTGAGCTTTGGCATTCATTACGCCTGGAAAAGAAAGGCCGTGGCCATGCTGGGCTTAGAGCCGGGCGACCGGGTCCTGGACGTGTGCGCCGGCACAGGGGATCTGGCCGTGTATGCCGCGGGCTGGACCGGGGCGCAGGGCAGGGCGGTCATTTATGACATGAACCATGAAATGATGCGCGCAGGCCTGATTCGTCCGCAGAACCGCAAATACCGGGACCGGATTTTCTGCGTGCGCGGGGATGCAGAAGATATGGCATTGCCGGACAATTTTTTTGACGCGGCCATGGTGGGATTCGGGATCCGGAATTTGACCAGCATCCGGCAGGGGATTTCTGAAATGCACCGGGTATTGAAACCCGGGGGCCGGGTTATGTGTCTGGAGTTTTCAAAGCCGGTCAATTCGGTGTTCCGGGCATTGTATGACTGGTACTCGTTTTCGGTGATGCCGGCTGCCGGCCGGGTCCTGGCCGGATCAGACCGGTCTTATGCATGTCTTTCAGAAACCATCCGCATGTTTGCCACTCCGGAGGAGCTGGCGGCCATGTTTGAGCAGGCCGGATTTGCAGAAGTCCGTTTTACGCGCCTGACAAACGGCATTGCCGCCATTCATACGGGAACAAAGCCGTAATCTGTTTTCAGCAGCAGCCGGGCCCGCATTGAGGCCGGGCTTTTTTTTCGTCTGTCTCTATAACGCAGCAGCAGGAATCGCCGGTGCGACCCAGCATGCTGTTGATCACCGCAGCGGCGCATCCCACGCCGGCATCCACGGTGATTGCGGCTGTGGGGCAGTTCTGGGCGCACGCCCCGCATTCCATGCAGTCATCCCGGCTGACGATTTCGGCTTTGCCGTCTGCCAGGGCCAGCACTTCATGGGGGCAAACCATGGCGCACATGCCGCAGCCCGTGCACAGTTTCGGGTTTAATTCCAGGGTAGTGACGTTTTTGAGGTATGTAAAAGATGTGTTTTGCATATCCCGCTCATTTTTTGGTTTTTTGAGAAAATAGGGGTCATTTCATGAAAATGCAAGCCCGTCGGCGGATTAAACCATAAAACGGGCAGCGCCCCAGAGCACCAGGCCCAGCACTGCTGCCCCGATTATGGCGGGCACGGCCGTGCGCATTTCCCGGCGCACCCCGGAAAGGGAGGTATAGGTGGAAGCGCCGGTAAAATTCATTCCGATATAAGAGGCCGCAGCTGTTGCGCTCAGTGCCATGCCCGCAGCTTCCGCCCAAAAACCCGGATGGTACAAAGCCGGGGCTAAAGCGGCGGCAATGGCACATGATGTGAGCAGCCCGGCAATGGCGCCTTTTGCGGCAAACGCCCGGCCGGGGATCCGGGGCAGCAAAAGCGGGGTCAGAACAGAGCCCGCGACTAAACCCCCGGCCAGCATCAGGGCTGCAAAGGTTCCGTGAATGCGCACGTCAGCCCACCAGGTGCCGGAAAAGCCCACTCCGCCAAGCAGGAAGAAAACCAGCATCAAGACCGCCATCCATTTTGCGGCCGGGATGAATTCCATGGGAATAAGGACCGCGCGCTCGCTCATGGGAAAGTACTTGGTGCGCATCTGTCCGGTGGCCTTCATTCCGTTGTCCATGAATGCCGGCAGGTCATGGGCTTCCACAGGTCCGTAGATTACCGTAAACCCGCAGGCCCGTTTGACCTTGTGGGCGGCCACTCCGGGCGCGGCAAGCTGGGGGAGGATGATTTTGCGGTGGGAGACGATTTTTGCAAGACCGCTTGATTGAATCCGGCTGACCAGTTCGTTTGTGCCAAAGGTGTTTTTGCCGGCCGCACACCAGACATTGATTCCTTTGGTGTCGAGCACCAGGATCCAGGCGTTCCGGTGCTGCCATGCTGCGCGCAGCCGGTCAAAGCTCAACTTGTAGTTGGCTGTGACCAGCACCGGGCTGTTTTCATCCGGTGCGCCCATGGCGTAAAGGCCGGGATCCACGGTATAGGTCATCCGGCCCATGCCCAGCCGGGTTTTGATGGTGCCCAGGCGGTCTTTCGGGCCAAGTTTTCCCGAAACCGCGGGCAGGGTGCCGGCGGCCGTGGATACCGTGCCCGTGACAAACGGCTGGTGGATGTCCGGCGGAGCCGTCCGGCCCGCTTGATCCGACGGTCAACACCCCGAGGATGAGACTCCGGGCGACGCTGCGATTTGCAGACCTTCTGACGACAGGCTCAGGTCCGGATGCGGGTCTGATTGATTTTGTATCGCGCTTTGTTTTGTCATTTTTTGCTACCTTTTTGCATAGCTTTACAAAATACGGATAAACCGGACTGAGGTCAATAATTTCCTGGCGAGGGGGGCTTCTGCAAAAACCGGTTTTGGGAGGGTTTTCGCATGGGCCGGGTCGGGTGCGGGTTGTTTTCCTGCGGCGTGCTTTTGGCGATTGGTCAATCGCCAAAACCGCGCCAATGCAGCCAAACAACCCGCCCCCGCCCCGGCCCATGGCCAGCGTACTGGAAAAATATGTGGCAGCACCTGTTTTTTTACCGGAAAGTCATTTGAATTTGAATACGGCGATAGCGTTGAATTGCCTGGCGAGGAGTTCCCAATGAGTTTTCCAGAGTTGTCAAGTTCGGACATGGTTTCCAAGAAAGCCCGAAGGGCGGGGGCGGGTTTTTGAAGCGACATTGATCGTTTTTGCGGGAAAATTCAGCCCATGCCGGAGCCGAAAAATTTCAAACTGTTTGAGGCCGTTAGGCCGAGTTTTTGAAATTTCGGCGAAGGCATTGGC
>JAGTVF010000057.1 GCA_018224315.1 Desulfobacterales bacterium
CCACCCTGGTGTTTGTGGTCTTCCAGATGACGTTTGCCGCAATTACGGTGGCCCTGGTGCTTGGTGCCATTGTGGACCGGATGAAGTTTTCGGCCTGGATTGTGTTTACCGTGCTCTGGCTCACCGTTGTATACGCCCCGGTGGCCCACTGGGTATGGGGGGGCGGCTGGATGCATGCCATGGGCGCCCTGGACTTTGCCGGCGGAAACGTGGTGCATATCAATGCCGGTGTGGCCGGGCTGGTGCTTTCCATGATGGTGGGCAAGCGGCTGGGCTACGGCAAAGAGGCCATGTTTCCCTCCAGTATAACATTAACGGCCCTGGGCGCGGCCCTTTTGTGGTTCGGGTGGTTCGGGTTTAACGCCGGCAGCCAGCTGGCTGCAGACGGCGTGGCGGCCTCGGCCTTCATGGTGACCAATACTTCCGCGGCCATGGGCGCACTTGCATGGATGTTTGCCGAATGGTTTGTCAATGAACGGCCCACCGTGCTCGGCATTGCCTCGGGTGTTGTGGCCGGCCTTGTGGCCATCACCCCGGCAGCCGGGTTTGTCAATCTGCCCGCAGCCCTGGTGATCGGGGCCGTGGCCGGGATGCTGGGTTTCTACAGCGTGGCCAGGCTCAAGCAGAAGCTCGGATATGATGATTCCCTGGACGCCTTTGGGGTTCACGGGGTCTGCGGCATGTGGGGCGCCCTTGCAACCGGCATATTTGCCAACCCGGCCATTACAGAGGGGGCGGCCGGTTTGTTGTACGGCAATCCCAGGCAGGTGGTTATCCAGGCGGTTTCCATCGTGGCCACCGTGGCCTTTTCAGCCACTGCCACCTTTGTGGTGGTGATCGTCACCCGGGCTGTCACAAGGGGGCTTCGTGTGGAAAAAGACAGCGAAATCACCGGGCTCGACAATGCCATCCACGGCGAACGGGCCTTTGAAATTACCGGTTAAGGCAATTTCGTAAAAAAGAAAAAACAGAAATTTTTGTCAAATCAACCTTGCAGCAGGAGGATAAATCATGAAAAAAATAGAAGCCATTATCAAGCCGTTTAAACTCGACGATGTCCGTCAGGCATTAAACGATATCGGCATCCAGGGCATGACCATCACCGAGGTCAAGGGCTACGGCCGTCAGAAAGGCCACAAGGAGATTTACCGGGGTGCGGAGTATCTCGTGGATTTCATGCCCAAGATCAAGCTGGAAATCGTGGTCCCCGCCGACCGGACCCAGGATGTGATCGATACGGTGCGTTCGGCGGCCAACACCGGAAAAATCGGAGACGGCAAGATTTTTGTGATTCCCCTGGAGGGGGTGATCCGGGTGCGTACCGGCGAGGCGGACAACGAGGCCATATGAAAAAACAGGATTTGCATTTGTTGGATTTGAACCCGGTTTTTACACCAAAAATTCAAGGAGGAAACAGAAAATGAAGCAGCCAAAAGACGTACTGGAAATGATTCAGCAGGAAAATATCCGGGTGGTCGACATCCGGTTCATGGATTTTCCCGGCATATGGCAGCATTTTACCGTGCCGGTCAGCGAAATGGACGAGGATTCCTTTGAGGACGGCTATGGGTTTGATGGATCCAGTCTGCGGGGCTGGCAGCCCATTAACGCAAGTGACATGCTCGTGGTGCCCGATGCCTCAACCGCCAAGATTGATCCGTTTTACGAGGAGAAAACCCTTGTACTCATCGGCAACATCGTGGACCCGGTCACCCGGGAGGCCTACTCCCGGGATCCGCGGCACGTGGCCCAGAAGGCTGAAAATTACCTCAAGCAAAGCGGTATCGGAGATACGGCCTTTATCGGCCCGGAAGCCGAGTTTTTCATCTTTGATGACGTGCGCTTTGATTCCCAGAGAAATAAGGCATTCTACATGGTGGATTCAGAAGAGGGCGTGTGGAACACCGGCCGGGAAGAAAATCCCAATCTGGCCTATAAGCCCCGCCACAAGGAAGGCTATTTTCCGGTGCCGCCCATGGACAAGGGCCAGGACATCCGCACGGACATGATGCTGACCTTAGAGGATCTGGGCATTGACGTGGAATGTCAGCATCACGAGGTGGCCACCGCCGGCCAGGCCGAAATCGACATGCGGTTCAAACCCCTGATGGAAATGGGCGATCAGTTGGTATGGTTCAAGTATGTGCTCAAAAATGTGGCTCATCAGTACAACAAGACGGTCACGTTTATGCCCAAGCCCCTGTTTGAGGACAACGGCACGGGCATGCACACTCATATCAGCATCTGGAGAGACGGAAATCCCCTGTTTGCCGGCGACAAGTACGCCGGGCTGTCCCAGGAGGCGCTTTACGCTGTGGGCGGGATTTTAAGGCATTGCAAGGCGCTGTGTGCGTTTACCAATCCCACCACAAACTCCTATAAGCGTCTTGTGCCGGGTTTCGAAGCCCCGGTGAACCTGGCCTATTCGAGCCGGAACCGCAGTGCTGCGGTCCGGATTCCCATGTATTCGGCATCGCCGAAGGCCAAGCGCATCGAGTTCAGAACCCCGGATCCGTCCTGCAACGGGTATCTGGCCTTTTCCGCCATTCTTATGGCGGTCATCGACGGCATTGAAAACAAGATTGATCCGGGCGATCCCATGGATAAAAACATTTATGACCTGCCCCCGGAGGAGCTGGCACAGATCGATTCCGCCCCGGGCTCCCTTGAAGAGGCCCTGCAGGGTCTTGCCGATGACCACGAGTTTTTGCTCAAGGGCGATGTGTTTACCAAAGACGTCATCGAGCGCTGGATTGAGTACAAGATGGAAAAAGAGGTCAACGCCATTAAGCTGCGGCCCCATCCCCATGAGTTTTTCCTGTATTACGACATTTAGCCCCCTCCTGACTGCGCAAAAGCGCAGGCGGACAAAAAGGCGGTCCCTGGAAACAGGGGCCGCCTTTTTTTAATCTTTGTTTCTACATTTTTGTTGTTTTATGGTTTTTAACTTACAAAAACGTAATTATATATTTTTTTAATTGAAAATAAATTTTTTAATATATCTATTAAAATCAATAAATTATTAATGTGATCGCGGGTTTTCCGCAAATGGCACGTCAATTGCTATTAAACAAACAAGGCCTTTCAGGCCAGCGCATCCAACTGTTTCTGAAAGCTGAAATTTAAAACTTGTAAATAAACCCCGGAGGTATCAGGAATGAAAACATTGCTATGGACAACAATGATATGGGCCGCAGCTTTGGTGCCGGCGTTTGCCGGCGACAGCCCTTCAATTGAATCAAATCACGCGGCCGTCGGCCAGGTCCAGACCCATGCCGATTATACATGGACACTGGTTGCCGCCATTCTGGTTTTTTTTATGCAGGCGGGCTTTGCCATGGTGGAAGCCGGGTTTACCCGGGCCAAAAATGCCATCAACATATTGATGAAAAATCTCATGGATTTTTCCATGGGTTCCCTGGTGTTCTGGGCCGTGGGCTTTGGCCTGATGTTCGGGGTCTCCAACACGGGCTGGTTTGGCACGTCCGGGTTTTTTTTAAGCGGATATGAGCCCGGCGGCGATCCCTGGGTGCTGATGTTCTGGATCTTCCAGGCTGTTTTTGCTGCAACCGCGGCCACCATCGTCTCCGGGGCCATGGCCGAGCGGACCCGGTTTATCGGCTATATGCTCTACACCATTTTTATTACCGGCCTGATTTACCCGGTGTTTGGCAGCTGGGCCTGGGGCGGGCTGCTCGACGGCGGCGGATGGCTGGAGAATATGGGTTTCATCGATTTTGCCGGCTCCACAGTGGTGCATTCCGTTGGCGGCTGGGCCGCGCTTGCCGGGGCCATCGTTTTGGGGCCGCGTATGGGAAAATACGCAAAGGATGGCTCAATTCGCCCGATTCTGGGCCACAACATCCCCCTGGCCGGCCTTGGGGTTTTTATCCTCTGGATGGGCTGGTTCGGGTTTAATGCCGGCTCCACCACCGCTGCCAGCACGGATGTGGCCCTGATCGCGGTCAACACAGCCCTGGCCGCATCCGCGGGGGCCGTGTTTGCCATGCTCACTTCCTGGATCAAGTTTGCAAAGCCCGAGGTGAGCATGAGCTTAAACGGTGCCCTGGCCGGCCTGGTGGGGATTACAGCCGGTTGTGCCAATGTTTCGCCCACCGCATCGATTGTCATCGGGGCCGTGGCCGGCGTGATTGTGGTCATGTCTGTTTTGTTTTTTGAAAAGATCCGGGTGGACGACCCGGTGGGCGCGGTGTCGGTGCATGGTGTCAACGGTGCCTGGGGAACGCTGGCTGCCGGTATTTTTAACACCGGCGGAACCTCTGCGGCCATTATCGGCGTGCAGTTGCTGGGCATTGCCGCAGCCTTTGTCTGGACCTTCGGGGTCGCCTTTATTCTGTTTAAGCTGGTGGATATGGTTGTGGGCCTGCGCGTTTCCCCGGAAGAAGAGATGGAAGGGCTTGATTTCACCGAGCATGCGGGTACCGCATACCCGGATTTCGAGGTGGTCTCCTA
>JAGTVF010000058.1 GCA_018224315.1 Desulfobacterales bacterium
CCCGGATTCCGGCGTCTATATCAGGACGGTCATACATCACATACTGGGGGACAAATGCCTGACCCGTGGCCGACCGGTTCCACTTGCCGCCATCGGCCACCACAAAGCCCTTTGCGTGGGCCGGCCGATCATGGCTGAGGTTAATATCGCCGCCGGTGCTAAAACGCCATTGGCCGTTGAGGTCCGGGGTAAACCGGAAAACAATCTTCTCTTCCCGGACAAAGGTCAGGGTGTGGTGGATTTTTCCGCTTTGATGGGTTATGGTGACCGGCTCATGAATACCGGTATCATCGTCTGCGCTGATTTCATAGACCTCCCACACGGGTTTCTGCAAACTTTGCCGAGTGAAATAAAATTGCGTGTAAGATCTGTCTAAAACGGCCGAATAATCGGTTTCCGGCGTTCGCCTGAAAAATGAGCTGACCTTAAAACCATCGGAAAAAACAAGGGCCAAAACAATCAGAAAAATCAGAAAAAACCCCGTATGTACCACAATTTTCATTTGTATTCAGCCCCGGGTGCACTGACGGGTCCGCCGGGGACGGCAACAGCCGGAATATCCTTTCGTTGAAACGTAAAAAGGCCCCAGCCGAATGCGCCCAGCAACAGAATTTTAAACCGCATGAGGATGGCTGTGGAAACCGCTGCAGCCGGATCGATTCCGTAGAGGCCAAACACAAAAGCGTAGGAAAACTCCATCAGTCCAATGCCCCCTATGGAAATGGGAAAATTCATGATAAACATCATAACCGGCACTGCTGTCAACATATCCCAAATCCGGATTTGATCGCTGAACACATATGCGCTGAGCCAGATGTTGCCAATGGCAAACAGGTAAAAAATCACTGAATGGATAATAGCCCAGAGCAGGCTGCCCGGAGAGCCCGCAAAACCGGATACCGATAACCGGAATTTTTCAAATTTGAACAAAAATTTCCGCAGCCATTTTCCGGAAAACTTCAAAAGGGCCGTTTCGATACGGATAAACAACCCATGGTTAAAAAAAGCATAGATCATCAAAACCATCCCGGCCAGGGCGAGGACCGCAAGGGGCAACACCCAATGCATATCTGTTTTTTGCTTGAGAACAAAAAACAAAGACCCCAGGGTAAGCAGGACCAGCACCAGAAATCCTGAAAGCCTTTCCACGAAAATTACTGCCGCGGAATCCGACATTCTCCCTGTTGCTTTTGCCAAAAGATTGACCCGGACGACATCGCCGCCTATGCTTGTGGGCATCACCAGATTAAAAAACCTTCCAATCAGATACATCCGATACAAAGCCCCCAGCCGGATCTCCATGTCTTTAGCCCGGGAAATAAAATAGACCTTTATACTGCTGATCCAGTCAATGAAAAACGCATAGAAAATCGATACAAACAGCAGCAGCAAATCGGCTTCGGCAAATACGGAAAACAGTTTCAGCCAGCCCGCCATGGAAAACAGATCGGCGGAAAACAGCACATACCCAATTAAAACAAAACTGATCAACAGCTTGAGAAAAAAGGTCATGTTACCCCGATTGGTTTTTGGGTAAAAGTTGTTATTCCCGCCGGGGATGCCATAGGTAGGCCTCCTTTACTCCGGCGATTTCCGTTGTCATCCGTTCCTGGTCCCAGCCCAGTTCCCTTCCCATAATCTGTGCACAGGAAACCAGGGTTTCGTGCGCCGGCATCATGATGTTTCCGATTTCGGTTCTTCGCAAAACCAGATCCGTCAATTTTTTTGCCTTCTCCTTTCTGCAGGCATGCACAATTTCTGCTTTCAGGATGCGGGTTCCGTCAACAAAATCTTTTAACGAAGGCTCCTTTTGCGCATATTCCAGGACATGATCATAGTGTTTGCCGAAATTGGCTATCAAATGGGAAATGGTATCTTTGTCAAAATCCGGATGACGGCTGACAGCTTCCTGAATAAACGTTTCGAGAAACGCGATACCCCCGCCCCAAAGAGGGCGATACAATGTTTTGCAGGGGGTGCGCCGGCCGGATATCTGATCTTCGGCCAGATTGATCGTCTTTTGGGCCACATCCCGGCCGGTTGTGTATTTCACGCCACCCACGCTGATAATACCGGAAATATGATCCTCTGCCTGATGATCAATGATTCTGTAATGCTTTAAAGGAGCGGCCGATCCCCTGTCCTCAGCCGGTATGACACCCCAGAGGATATTGACAATATCTTTTTCCTCCAGGTCCGCGCCGGGATAGCCCTGGTTGATTTTGCTCAGATATTCCGTGATTTCTTCTTCTGTAATCGTGACATGATCCGGGTTGTCTTCCGGGCAGGGCAGATGCAGCGAACAGATCAGAGAATAACCCTGCCAGGGAATGGCAAACTGCATGCTCGATTTCTTGTCCACAACCGCCTTTTTATCCTCGTACATGGGTTGAATATAGAAACTTATTGCGTGGCTTGGGCAAAGCTGGCGGGTCACCAGACTAAACGCTTTTGACGCATACACCCGGCTCCGGGTAAATAACGAGCCACCCAGGCCCAGATTTTGCATAAGCCACGGCCCGGTTGCGTTAATGACCACCGAAGCGTAGACATCAGCGCTTTTTCCCGAGACCGTATCCTCCACGCTGACTCCCGTGACCCTGTTTTTATCAAAAAGCAGGTTTTTGACTTCACAGTAGTTAAACATGGCCGCGCCGACTTCTTCGGCCGAGTGGACATAAGAATAAAGCAAGCGTTCGGTATTGTACATCAAACCCTCAGACCACACGGCACCCCCGGTTAGGCCCCTTTTTTCCATTTCCGGCACAATCTCCAGCACCTTTCCGGGACTGATGATCCGGGTGGCTGGCACATGGCGAGCCGGATCGGCAAAATTTCTCCCGGCTTTGCTAAACAGGTCAAACATTTTCATATAAAGGGTCATGATCTGCCGCCCCTTTAGCCCGTGACCATATATGGGCAGCAAAAAAGGCTGGGACCGTACAATGTGCGGGGCGCTATGGGCCAGGTTCATCCGCTCCCGGATCGATTCCCGCATCCGCGTAAAATCCGCGTGCTGCAAGTACCGAATTCCGCTGTGGGCAATCTTGGCGCTATGAGAAGAGGTTTTGGCCCCGAAATCACTTTTCTCAAACAGGGCAACACGATAACCCCTGAGCACGGCATCCCATGCGCATGCCACACCGTTGATGCCCCCCCCGATGATCACCAAATCAAAGGCTTCATTGTTTAGCGCTGACAGATTTTTTTCCATAATCCCCATATCCCCAATCCTGTCCCAGACTTTGGTTTACTTTATTTTTTTTACAGGGGCGGTGACCCGGGCCGGCACACCGACGGCCACAACATTTGTCGGGATGCTGTTTGTCACCACGGCACCTGATCCGATGACAGAGCCCGATCCGATTTCCACGTTGTCCTGAACAACCACTTTGGAACCAATCCAGCAATTATTTCCGATGATGGTGGGCCCTTGGCTCATACTGCTTTGATCGGCAAACAACACATCAGAGGTGTAATCATACTGCCCCCCGCTCATAATGTGGGCAAAGGCGGCTATAATGGTTCCGGAGCCGATGGCGACATGATTTTTGGAATAAATCACGCAATTGGCGCCAATATTGACCCGCCGTCCGACACGAACACCGCCACCCTTGCAGTAAATCATTGTATTGCGGCCCACAAAAACCTCATCATCAATCCATATCCCTTCATTGTCCCGGCCTTTGGCGTCAATGACACAGAAATCATCAATGATCACATTGCTGCCGATCCTGATTTTGGCCGGATGCCGGAATGTCACGCCTTTTCCGAACACCGTGTTTTTTCCAACGGATCCCAGAATCAGGGGGTAGAGCCGGCTGCGCAAAAAAAGCCCCAAGGCCCCGCCCAGGTTTGCGCAAAGCATAATGATCAGTTCATAACGAAACAACCGGGCTATGTTGACACTCCCGATGACCAAATCGGCATAAGCCCGCCATTTTGAATCGGCTCCGGATTTCGCCATACTGCGGGTTTTGTAATCAGCACCCGGATACTCAGGCATTTTCTCTCCTGCTCTTTTTCAGAAGACGGATGGCCACCTGATTTCTGACAAAGCGGACACCGGTTTCCAGACTTCCGTACCGGGTAATTTGCCCGGAAGCATTCAAAAGCGTCTGTTTCAGTCCCCTGGCCGGACAGCCCGGGGCCAGTTCCCCATGAAGTGCAAAACCGAAGCGTCCGGCCCGATCCGTTTCTGAGGCAAGATCCAAGGGGTCGCTGCCGGCCAGAATATCAGCCCCCATGCGGCGGGCCCTGGCAAAATGCCGGGGCCGCGGCCAGAACCAGGGCCGGTTGGCGTTATCGGCCAGAAAAACATCATTGCCGCAGCCCCCCAGCAGGGTTTTAATCTCGCGGCCGCGTTTGCCCAGCCATTTTCCCACAGCCCAGGGAAGCACAGCCACAGCGCCTTTTTCCCGGATGCGGGCAACCGTATCTCCCAACGGCTGTCTTGTGGCAAACGGCTCTGCAGCAAACAGGGCCATGACCTCGATATTTTCCGCTGTGATGATCTTTTGCGCTGCGATTACGGTTACCGGAGCAGAGTCCCTGCCCCGGACGATCAGGGAAATGGGCTCATCAGTGCTTTCGATCTGGAAAAATCTGTCGGAGAAAACCCCGGCCCCCGCGCCGATCCGGTTTTGAGCGCGAAGGGTTTCAAACCAGCTTTTGCCCGGCCAGTCCGCCAGAAACATTACCGGCTGATAGGTTCTTGCTCCCAAAGAGCGTGCGGCACCGGCAAAATTGGCAAAGGCGGAGGCAAAAAACCGATTCAGTTCAAACTGATCGTATATGTGCACATGGCCGTCAATGATCAGCAAATCGTATCTTTCCGGATCCCGAAATGGGCCTGGCTAAAAAACGGACCCGAATGATTATATTTCTTTTTCAATCACATATTCCTTTTTGTGCCGGCCGTTGGTAAAAGTGATGATCTCGCCGAGCAGTCCGGCGCTGAAAACCAGCACCCCCACAATCATGACAAACAGGGAGAAAAACAAAAGGGGCCGGTTTCCCATCGGAATTCCGAAAAACAGGCGCTGAACAAACAGGAACGCGAGCACCAGCAGGCCGGCCAGGCTAAAACCCATGCCCACAGTGCTAAAAAAACGCAAAGGCTTGCGGCTAAAACGGGTGTTGAAAAACAATGTGAAAATATCAAGGATCCGCCCCGCGTACGCTGCGGGCTTGTAGAAACCGGTTTTGCCCCGTTCCTGGTAATGAACAACAGGCAATTCCCGGACGACAAAGCCGCGGGCGGCGGCCAGCACCGGCAAAAACCGGAACATGTTTGCGTAAAGCTCGGTTTCCTCCAGCACCTGCCGCCTGCAGACCTTGACCGTGCAGCTGAAATCTTGCAAATCCGTTCCGGCAAACCGCCGGACCAGCCAGTTAAACATTCGGGACTGAAGCTGGTTGAAAGACGGATCCACCCGGTTTTGCCGACGGGGGCTGATGACATCCACGGAATCATGGGCCGAGCGGATGCATTCTGCCATGGATTCGTCGGTGAGCTGCTGATAGGAGCCGAAAATAGCCAGCACCTCCCCCCGGCATTCATGGATCACAGCCTTGAGACAGACCGCCTGGGCCATCGGCGTACCGAACTCAAAGGCCCGCAGCCGGTGATTTAATCCGGAAATACGGTGCTGAAAAGAGCGATAGAAATTGCCGGTGCCGTTGGCCACCACAATGATCTCATAATCCTTTTCAACGGTTGACAAGACCCGGTCCAGATTCAGCAAAAAATCCGGAAAATCCGGGTACAGCTCTTCGAGCACAACAATGGCGGAAACCATGAACCGGCTCCTTATCAGCTGAAATAAATTTCCTTCTTGGTAATCTCAGGCAGCCGGGCATGGCTCAGGTCGCTGGTACTGACCACCAGTTCGCCCAAAACCCCGAGCACCACGAGATAGATCGCCGAAAGCCCGCACAGGCCGGCGGCAAGCAGAAAAAACAAAGCTTTTC
>JAGTVF010000059.1 GCA_018224315.1 Desulfobacterales bacterium
AGGTATTGTCTTGTTGTGCGGGTGATTTCGGTTGCATCCGGCAGCACGGCGGCGGCTCCGGTCACGGAATTCTGGTTGCAGAACCGACACCTGTGTCTGCATCCCTTGTGGGGAATAAACACCGGGATCACAAAATGTTTGGCGGTCTGGAGGGGCACATCCATTATTTATTCCGGATCTGAGGTCAGGCGGGCATAAGCTTTTTGGGCCGCGTCCTGTTCAGCCCCTTTTTTGTTTTTGCCCGTGCCGTAGACCCGAATGCCGCTGACCGAAAGCGCCACGCGAAAGGTCTTGTCATGATCGGGTCCGCTTTCTTCGATGATTTCATAGGCCGGCATATTCTGGTGCCGGCCCTGGACGTATTCCTGCAGCAGGCTTTTGAAATCATAGGTGGGTTCTTTTTCTTCAATGGCATCGAGAAACACGGCAAAATGCCGGGAGATCACCTCAAAGGCCCGGGCGAAACCGCCGTCTAGATAGACTGCGGCGACCAGGGCTTCAAAGGCGTCAGCCAGGATGGAGAATTTCTGCTGACCCCGGGAGCGCTGCTCGCCTTTTCCCAGCTGAAGGTATCGGCCCAGACCGATGTTTTTGGCGGCAGCGGCCAGGCGGTTTTCATTGACCAGCCCGGCGCGCACCCGGGACAAATCCCCTTCGGCAAGTCCGGGAAACCGATCCATTAAGAGATGGCTGACAATGAGGTTGAGTACGGCATCTCCCAGAAACTCCAGCCGTTCATTGTCTTCCATGGGGCCGTTTTGCTCATGCACAAAGGATCTGTGCCGCAGGGCGGTGGCCAGGGTCTGCCGGTTGGCAAACCGGTATTCAAGCGAGGTTTCGAGTTCCGAAAAATCAGGGGTATGCATGTTGCCTGTCTATCCGGTGGAAGTCCGGTCCTGCAGGGTGCGGCAGAGCCGGACAAAGAGCTCATATGGAACGTGTAATTCTCCGGCTCCGGTGCCCATGCGGATCTCCGGGTTGATGTCTCCGTGAAAATCGCTGCCGCCGGTGAGCAAAAGATCATATTGTTCTGCAATCGCCTCAAAGGCAGCCGTTTGCGCCGGACTGTGGCCGCTGTAATATGCTTCCAGACCGTCTAAGCCCATGGCCGTAAGAGCGGCTATCAGTTTTTCAAGCTCTCCGCCGGGTTCAAAGCCCAGCAAACCGGGATGGGCCAGCACGGCCACGCCGCCGCTTTGGTGGATGTGGAAAATGGCTTCCTCCGGGTTGATCCGGAACCTGTCCACATAAGCGGGCTGTCCTTTGCCCAAAAAGCGGTCAAAGGCATCGTCAATGGAGGCGGCATACCCCTTTTTCACCAGGTGGGCGGCGATGTGGGGGCGGGCGATTTCGTCTTTCCGGGCTTCGGCTGTAACGTCGGCCATTTGAATATCAATGCCCAGATCCGCCAGTTTTTCAAGTATGCGGGGATTTCTCCGGGCCCGCGATTGCTGCTGTTTTTCAAGCAGTTCCTGCAGCGGCGGATTGTACGGATCAAATCCGTAGCCCAGAAGATGCATGCTGCCGGCCGCATTAAATCCCCGCGGAAATTCGGAGCTGATTTCCACGCCGGAGATAAACGCGGGTCCCTCCGAAAGCTTGAGCTGCAGGGCGATCTTGACCCCGGCTACTGTGTCATGATCTGTGATGGAGATGGCGGCAAGACCGCATGCCGCAGCCCTGGAAAGGATTTGAGCAGGCGCAAGGCTTCCGTCCGAAGCATTGGAATGAATGTGTAAGTCGATTTTCCCGGATTTATCATCCAAGTTTATAATCCAAGGGCTTTTTCCTGGGCTTCCTCTTTGGTTTTGCACTCAATGCACAAAGTGGTCACCGGACGAACCTTCAGCCGCTTGGTATCGATATCATCCCCGCATCTTTCACAGATGCCGAAAGTGCCGTCTTCGATCCGCTCCAGGGCTTTTTTGACCTTTTTAATCAGCTTATGCTCCCGATCCCGGATACGCAGCTCAAAGTTTCGTTCTGCTTCATAGGCGGCCCGGTCCGTGGGGTCCGGAAAATTGCCTTTGGAATCGTGCATATCCGAAACCGTATCCTCGGCCTGGGCCAGCAGTTCCTCAAGTCGTTGGGTTAGCAAATCTTTAAAATAATCAATATCTTTTTGATCCATAAAAGCTTCCTTAACCTGACAATTGCGTTTTCATGCTGATGCTTCAAGACAGCAAAGCGCATTTTACAAGAAATGTTTTTCTTAACACAACCATTTTTCAAAAGTAAAGGAAAAATCAGCAGGCCGTATTACTCTTCTTCCAGGTTGAAGACGTTGCGGATCAGGTCTATGTACAGGGACTTGTCCCGGTGCGAGCCGGGATTTTTGAGAAATTGCATGGGATCATGGAGGATTTTTTTGATCACGGCTTCATTCATTCTTTCCAGCGCGTCAATGTCGTCCTGGTTGAGGTGGTCCAGAAAATGGAGGGTCTTGTTGAGTTCAGCGGCGAATATGGTTGACAGTTTGCTTTGCAGGTCCTTGATTGTGGGTACCACGTCAAGGCTGTCATACCACTGCTGGAACCGGAAAGCGGCTTCGTCGATGATGCGCTCGGCCCTGGCGGATTCGCTTTTTCTGGATTCCATGTTTTCCTCGATAACCCCCTGCAGTTCATCAATATCGTAGACGTATGCGTTGTTGAGTCGGTTGATGGCCGGATCCACATCCCGGGGTACGGCAATGTCGATGAAAAACAGGGGTCTGTTTTTTCTTTTGCGCATCACCGGGCGGACCTGATCCCTTGTGAGCACGTAATCTGAAGCGCCCGTGGAACTGATAATGATATCTGCGGATTCCAGCGTTTGGGTGATTTCCTCAAAGTCAATGGCTTTGCCGGAAAAACGCCGGGCCAGCTCCACGCCAACCGAAAAAGTTCGGTTGGCCACGTAAAGCGCTCCCGAGGACCGGGACCGGTTTAAATGCTCCACAGCCAGCTCCGCCATTTCCCCGGCGCCCACCAGCAGAACGGTCTTGTCCTCCAACCGGCCGAAAATTTTGCGGGCCAGTTCCACGGCCGCGTAACTGATCGAAACGGCCCGGTCGCCGATGCCGGTTTCGCTGCGGATGCGCTTGGCCACGGAAAAGGCCTTGTGCAGAAGGCGGTTTAAGATCACTCCCGTGGCCCTGGCTTCCACAGCGGTTTTATAGGCGGCTTTGACCTGGCCAAGAATCTGGGGCTCTCCCACCACCATGGAATCAAGGCTGGATGCCACCCGGAACAGGTGGCGCACCGCATCGGCACCGGTGTAAGTGTACATGGCCTGCCGAAGCCGGGCTACGCTCACATTCCGGCTGCCGGCGATGTGGGCCTCCACATGCTGAATTGCGGATTGGGGGTCATGGGCGGTCATAAGCATTTCCACCCGATTGCAGGTGGAAAGAATTACAATTTCGCGGATTTTCGGGTGGTCTCTGAGTTCCCGGATTGTGCTGCGGCTCTCTTCCGGGGAAAAAGCCAAACATTCCCGCAACTCCACCGGAGCGGAGGTATGGCTGATGCCGGCAATGACGATTTCCGGCAGCTGCTCCTTGCCGGGAAATTTTCGGGTTTCAGCAGAAGGGCTACCAACGGGTAAATTCATTGTGATGCCCCTCCAGTAGTAAATTGACGCCCAAAAAGGTAAAAAGCATGGCTGCAAATCCGATAATGGCGAAAATGGCCGCCTTTCGACCCCGCCAGCCGGCCACCAGCCGTTCATGGAGAAGGGCGGCATAGATCAGCCAGGTAATGCCGGACCAGACCTCCTTGGGATCCCAGCTCCAGAAACGCCCCCACACGGAATGGGCATAGACAAATCCGGTGACCAATCCCACGGTCAGGGCGGTAAAGCCGATGATGACAAATTGATATCCTGTGTTGTCCAGTAGTTCCAGGGAGGGCAGGCGCCTGAAGAAAAACCGGTGCTTTTTGAACTTGATGTTGCGCTCCTGGATCAAATACAGCACACCCGCGGCACAGGCCAGGGCCAGGCAGGCCTCACCGATAAAAATGACCACCACGTGGACAATGAGCCAGAACCCGGTCAGGGATGTCTCGATATCAGCGGCGGTATCCGGAACAAAAAAGGCAGCTGCCGCCACCAGGGTGATAAGGGGGGCGGCAAATATCCCAAGGATTTTCAGGCGGCTTTTCCACCACAGCACCAGAAACACGAAAGCCAGGGTCCATGCGGCAAACCACAGGGTTTCGTGAAGGTTGCGCACGGGTATCGTCCCTGCCCGCAAAACCGCTTCTGCCAGCAGCAGGGTGTGGATGACAAACCCGGCGGTGATCAAGGCGTAGGCCAGTTGATTGTAGCCGTTTTTTTGCCGGAACAAAAACCCGGCATATGCGGCAGATCCAATCAGATAGCAGCAAATGGCCGGAAGCAGTGCATAATTCATCTATCCCTCATTACAGGCAACTGTCTGGTGTTTGCCGGTCAACGCCGGGGTCATTGTTTCTGCTGACGGCAGCCGGTTTCCAGAAGCGCGTCATAATCAAAATCGTCTCCCAGTACTTCATGGAGCAGTCGGTTGATGGCTTCTTTGTCCCTGTTGTGGATCATGTCCAGCAGACCATTGTCAATGAGTTTTTCAAACAAGGGCTTGTGCGCCTCGGGGGCGTGTTCGGCAGCCAGCAGTTTTTCCCGGATGGCGCCCATGAGTCCGAGAAATGTGGTATATTCCTCTCCGAACTGCTTTTCAAGCTGTTTTCGCAAATGCTTTGCAAAAGCCGGACTTTTGCCGGAGGTGGAAACGGCAATGGACAGATCGCCCCGGCGAACCACTGCCGGCAGGATAAAACTGCAGGCATCGGGCACGTCCGCGATGTTGCACAAAATATTGCGGCTTTGGGCGTCTGTGCTGATCTGGCGGTTTAATGCCGCATCGTTGGTGGCCCCGATGACCAGAAATTGGTCATCCAGATCCGTTGTTTGGTAGGGCCGCCGGATCACCCGCAGGGGCTGGAATTCATCGATTTGCTGGAAATCCGGGTGAAATTCCGGGCTGACCACGGTCACAATGGCACCGCAGTCCAGCAGGCCCCCGACCTTGCGCAGGGCCACGGCGCCGCCGCCCACAACCAGGCATTTCCGGTTTTGAATATCAATGTAAACAGGATAATATTTTTTCATATTTCATTGCTTTTTAATGGGATGCGTCGATTTTTTGTTTTTGGCACTGGTCAAATACCGCGTTGATCCGCTCAAGGATCCATTGCTTAACCGTTTCCTTTTCCAGGTTTTCAAGGTTTTCCCTTAATGTTTCCGAAGTGATTTCCGCCCTGGCCATGCTTTTGTGACCGCCTGCGGTGCCAAACCGGCCGAACTGCTTTGCAGCCACCCCGCCTGCATCCTTTCGAAGCCCGTCGTTTCTCAGTACGATAATCAGGCGCCCCTCACAGAGCCCGGAGACAATGCTCCAGGTCACGGTATTGACCCGCATGAAAAAATCAGCGATCAACACGCATATGTCCGGGGTTTCCACGTTTCCCAGGTGCACGCAGATGCGGTCGTCTGCCACTGTTTTTTCCGATATGGCCTGCTTGAAATAATCCAGAAAACCCATGCGCAGGTCCACCTGCTCAATGCGCCGGGCCAGGTGGATGTTGGCGTGCCGGAACAAAAACTGAAACGCCTGGATGTCGGCATTGGTGGCCATGCGTTCGAAATTGTTGGTATCTGTCTTGATCCCGTGGAACAAAGCCGTGGCAAGCTTGTCCGAAGGCTTGATTTTGGCGGTTTTCAGGTATTCGGTCATGATGCTGGCCGTAGCCCCGTATTCGGGCCGGACATCCTTAAACGGGGCATCATAGCTGTCGGGTTCGTGATGATCGATGATTACGTTGAACTTAAATGCTCTGAAGCTCTCATTATGGGACGGCTGGGAGTCGAGCAGCACCACCTTGTTGAATTCGTTGGGGGCAATCTTGGTGACATGGATCAGGGTCACGTCCAGCAGCCGGATCATGGCCATGTTATCAGGCCGGGTAATGGTATTGATGTTGGACAAGGTCAGCCGGGTGACCCTGCGCCACAGTATCCGCTTTAAGGCCATGGCGCTGGCAATGGCATCCGG
>JAGTVF010000060.1 GCA_018224315.1 Desulfobacterales bacterium
CTTTGTCTGTCCCACCTGCTGGTGCTTTGATGTCCAGGACGAGGTTTCCGGGAAAAAAGGCTATCGCATCCGCAACTGGGACTCATGCATGTATCCGCTCTTTACCATGCACGCATCCGGCCACAATCCACGGGGCACCAAGGTGGACCGGCTTCGCCAGCGATTTATGCACAAGCTGAAATATTACGTGGACAAGTACGAAAACGGGATCCAGTGCACCGGCTGCGGCCGCTGTGTTCAGCTGTGCCCGGTCAATATCGATATCCGCAGGATCTGCAACATGTTAAACAGCTATGATCCCGAATCCTGCACCTGCGAAGTAACGGCGTCTTAGCAAAGGGGGGTTAGAAGTGGTCAATCCATATATTCCATACCCGGTTCGCATTGATGAAATCAAGACCGAGACCGAGGACAAAAGCTTAAAAACATTTAAATTCGTCTTTATCAACCCGGAAGACGAGGAAAAATTTGCCTACCGGCCCGGCCAGTTTGCCGAACTCAGCATTCCCGGTCTGGGCGAAATTCCCATTGGCATTGCTTCCTCTCCGGTTGAAAAAGGATTTGTGAAATTCACGGTTTTTAAAACCGGCAAGGTCACATCCTATCTGCATTCCATGAAGGAAGGCGATATCATGGGCATCCGGGGTCCACTGGGCAACTGGTACCCCTGGGACCTGCTGGAGGGCAAAAACGTGGTGATCATCGGCGGCGGATTTGCTTTTACCACCCTTCGCTCTTCCATCATTTACATGCTGGATCCGGACAACCGAAAAAAATTCAAGGACATCCATGTGATCTACGGCGCCCGTTCCCCCGGAATGCTGCTTTACAAGGATGAACTCGAACAATGGGCTGCCCGGGATGATTTAAACATGCACATCACTGTTGACGGCACCGATGACCCGGAATGGCCCCACCACACGGGCTTTGTGCCCACCATCACCGAACAGAAGGGCCCTGCGGGAACCGCAGACACCTATGCCATTGTCTGCGGCCCCCCGATTATGATCAAATTTACTCAGCCGATCCTCGACAAGCTCGGCTACACTGAAGACCGAATCATCATGTCCCTTGAAAACCGGATGAAATGCGGCATCGGAATGTGCGGACGCTGCAACATCGGCAAGGAGTTTGTATGCAAGGACGGTCCGGTATTTACCCTGCAGCAGCTCAACCAGACACCAAAGGAATATTAATCCGGACGGGTTTTCCGGCAAATCCGTGCATATTTTCATATTGACAACCTGATCAATATGGCCTATATTTTTGATTTTATAATATTATGATGAGAAAAACCGGCTAGAAATCTTTAGAATACAAACAATTAAAGGAGGGATATTACATGCCGACAGTTGAATTTGAAGGTCACAGCTATAACGTAGACGAGGACGGGTTCATTGACAGCTTTGAAAGCTGGGACGAGACTTGGGTGAAATACGTCAAGCAGCAGGAAGGCATTGATGAGTTAAACGAGGAGCACTGGAAGGTCATCAACGTGCTGCAGGACTATTACAGGAAAAACGGCATCGCCCCCATGGTACGCGTGCTGTCCAAGCTGACCGGTTTCAAGCTCAAGCACATCTACGAGCTGTTTCCGTCCGGCCCGGGCAAGGGCGCATGCAAAATGGCAGGCCTGCCCAAACCCACCGGCTGCGTATAAGCCCAGAGACGTACCGGGACTGCAAAAAAACGCCTTTCAGTCTTTTGTGGTCCATTTTTTTACAAAAGCCCTGCTCCTGACGGTGCAGGGCTTTTGTTTTCATTCAGTTCATTATTATTAAGCCATAAGCCATGGACGCCTCATTGGACTCTGTTGACAAGACCCTGCTAAACCGGATTCAGTCTGATTTTCCCATTGATGCCCGCCCCTTTGCGCGGATTGCCGAAGAACTCGGCTTAGGCGAACAAGAAGCCCTCAACCGGGTTGCGCGGCTGCGGCAAAATGATGTGATCCGGCGTATCGGCGGCAATTTTTCCCCGGAAAAGCTCGGATATGTCAGCACCTTGTGCGCATGCCGGGTACCGGAAAAGGATCTGGAACACTTCACGTCCATTGTCAACAGTTACCCCGGGGTCACCCACAACTATCTGCGCGATAATGCATTTAATGTCTGGTTTACCTTTATCGCGCCTTCGCGGGAAGATATTGAGGCAAATCTTGGGGAAATTTCAGAAAAAACCGGCATTTCCGAAATTCTTAACCTGCCGGCCACCCGGGTGTATAAAATCCGCGCCCATTTCAATATCAAGTAATTTCAAGCAGCCATGGACCGTGATGTCCGAATAGCCCTTGTTTCCTGCCGGTCGGCAATCGGCGATACAGCCGGAAACCTCCGCCGCATGGAGCAATGGATCATTGCCGCCGGAAACCAGGGCGCCCACCTGGTATGTTTTCCGGAGCTGAGCATCACCGGCTACCATGTGCGCCCGCCCATTGACACGATAGCCGAACCCATAGACGGTCCCTGCTCTGCCCGCCTGACAGATCTGGCAAAAAAACATGATATTTCAATTCTGGCGGGTATGGCCGAAAGATCCGGCAACCGGATATATGCCGCACACCTGCTGGCACAGCCAGATTCAGGACGTTGCCGCGTTTATCGCAAACTTCACCTGGGGCCGCCGGAAAAAAAATTGTTTACCCCGGCACCCAAAATCCCGCCATTGTTTGAAACCCGCGGCCTGCGCATTGGGGTTCAGCTTTGCTATGATGCCCATTTCCCGCAACTTTCCACGCACATGGCCATTAACGGCGCAGATCTGCTGATCATCGCCCATGCCTCCCCCGGCAAGTCTCCGGCGGACAAACTGGCTTCCTGGATGCGCCATCTGCCGGCGCGGGCTTTTGACAATGGGGTTTATGTGGCGGCTGTCAATGCAGCCGGGGACAATGGATACGGCCTGCAATTTCCGGCCGTGGCCGTGCTGATCAGCCCGGAGGGCAGAGTTCTGAAGTCATATGCAGATGTTGATGAATACATGCTGGTTGCTGACCTGTCTGCACAAAAACTGCGGTCTGTGCGCCAGCACCCAATGAAATACTTTCTGCCCGAGCGCCGGCCGGAAATTTATCCGGAAAAATAAAGAACCAAAAGCGGGGAGAAATGGATCCGCATCAGCGAAGTTTGATGCCAAACTGGGCCGGGATGGTCATCTCCAGGCAGCGGCCAAAAAGCAAGTCCATCATCTGAGCACTCATTTCCGTTTTTTCTTCGACCACGTTTCGCATTTCAACATCGTAGCCCACGGCTTCCAGAATCGCCTGCCCTGCCCTTTTGCTGTCTCCGGTTTGGCGCCTGCGGCAAAGCTCTTCTATATAAGCATATCCACATTTTTCCTCGTGGGCCTGGATTAATGCCATGATCCAGTCAACTTGTCCGAAAATCGCAGCCCGGTCAAGTCTGTCCACTTCATAAAGGGCCTCTGCCGGCCGTGTGTCTTGGCAGTTCATTGCCCGGCATTCCAGGGGGCGAAAATCGTAGATTGTGCAGGCCTTTTGTTTGGGATCATAATACATGCATGCTGCCGCGCCGTTAACAGATCGAACCTTGATAATTTCCTGGTCTGTGATCATCAGACCGCCGTTTATATTGTCATACACCAACTCCCCCTGGCGGAGGGTAAACAGGTTTTCCGGGCCAATCTGCTTTTGCAGCACCAGTTCGAGATCGGCGCCATGAAGTGCGGGCCCGCCCTTTTCACAGCAGGTACCACAGCGCATGCATTGGGTTTGCGAAGTACTCATAGCAAATTTAAATTCTGTCTTGATACGGGATAAAAAAAGCACAAAGAGCACGAAGATCACACCGTTTTAAAAACAAGTGCAATGCTTCGTGCTCCTGCGAAAGGCACAAAGGGGGCCGCCGGCCTCCTTTATTGGTTTTTGTTTTCGTCCGTTTGTTCTTTGCTGCCTTCAGCATCATCGCAGATGGATTTCGGATCTGCCATCAGCCTGAGCATTTCATACTTGCGGCTGGATTCTTGTTCAATCTGCTGGCGAAGCTTCTTGGATTCCTCTGGAAAGGTCTTTTCCAGGGAAGCAAACCGGGTCTCGCCGCCAAGAAATTCCTGCAGCGTGCCGTCAGGCGCTTTGGATTCAAGAACAAAGGGATTTTTGCCCTCTTTTTCCAGTTCCGGGTTAAAGCGGTACAAGGGCCAGTAACCGCTTTCCACAGCCCGTTTCATTTCCTCCTGGCTCTTGCCCATGCCCACGCGGATGCCCTGGTTAATACAGGGTGCATAACAGATGATCACCGAAGGGCCGTCGTACTCATCGGCTTCCCTAAAGGCCCGCATCATCTGCTGCTTGTTGGCGCCCATGGCCACAGAAGCAACGTAAACATAGCCATAGGTCATGGCCATGCGGCCCAGGTCCTTTTTGCTCAGCTTTTTTCCGGATGCGGCAAACTTGGCCACAGCACCGGTGGGCGTGCCCTTGGAGGACTGACCGCCGGTGTTGGAATAAACCTCGGTGTCCATGACCAGAAGATTAATATTTTCGCCCGAGGCGATCACATGGTCGAGTCCGCCATAGCCGATATCATAGGCCCAGCCGTCTCCGCCAAAGGCCCAGATGGATTTTTTGGTAAACACGTCGGCAAAATCATAAATGGATTGCAGCATGGGGCTTCTGTCCATGCCGGCAAGCAATTGTTTCATCTGGTCGCCGTACTTGCGGGAGCCTTCCGCGCTGTCAATGTTTTCCAGCCACCCGCGCATGGCTGCCTTGAGTTCATCGGAGATGTCTGCCTCAAGGGCATCGCTGATCATATCCGCCAGCCATTTGCGCCGCTGGTTGATGGCCAGGCCCATGCCATAGCCAAATTCAGCCGCATCCTCAAACAGGGAGTTGCCCCAGGTGGGTCCGAATCCGTCCTTGTTGGTGCAGTAAGGCACCGAAGGAGCCGATGCCCCCCAGATGGAACTGCAGCCTGTGGCATTGGCAATGATCATGCGCTCGCCAAACAGCTGGGTCAGCACCTTGACATAGGGGGTTTCCCCGCAGCCGGCGCATGCACCCGAGAACTCCAGCAGGGGCTGGCAGAACTGGCTGCCCTTGACGGTGTTGCGGCGGGTAAGATCATCGCGGATGGGAAGGGTTTCAAAATACTGCTCAAGCGGCACTTGCTTGGTGCTCTGGGTATGGATGGGCTTCATGACAAGGGCCTTGGTCTTGGCCGGACAGATATCGGCGCAGTTGCCGCAGCCCTGACAATCCAGGGGATAAACCTGGATCCGGA
The DNA here is from genome assembly GCA_018224315.1 of Desulfobacterales bacterium. Lineage (GTDB taxonomy): Bacteria > Desulfobacterota > Desulfobacteria > Desulfobacterales > Desulfosalsimonadaceae > Desulfosalsimonas. The sequence goes on from JAGTVF010000060.1 coordinate 5,241, forward strand.
ACTTGTAGCCCTTGAGCTCCTTGCCCACCGCATCAATGGTTTCAAATCCCCCGGGGGCATCCTTGAGTTCTTCGTCAGTGAAAAGTCCCGGACGAATGGCGGCATGGGGACAGACAAATGCGCACTGGTTGCACTGGATGCAGTTTTCGGCAATCCATTCCGGCACATTGATGGCCACACCGCGTTTTTCGTATTTGGTCGTGCCCACCGGAAAGATACCATCGGGTTCAAACACTGAAACCGGCAGTTTGTCGCCCTGCTGGATGGTCATGGGCCGCATGACATTTCTGATAAAATCCGGCTCATTGCTGGCCGCAGCCGACGGCAGTCCCGCATCCCTCCAGGAATCGGGATAATCGATCTGCTCCAGGTTGGCAACGGACTGATCAACAGCATCAATGTTCATCTGCACGACCTTTTCGCCCTTTTTGCCGTAGGTCTTGTGAATGTCTTTTTTGAGAAAATCCACGGCTTCTTCAAAGGGCAAAACATTGGCCACCTTGAAAAAGGCAGTCTGCATAATCATATTGATCCGGCCGCCAAGTCCGACTTTTTCGGCAATGGCAATGGCGTCAATGTTGTAGAACTTCAGTTTCTTTTCAGCAATGGTACGCTTCATTGAAGCCGGCAGCTGCTCTTCCATATCCTCTTTGGACCAGGAGGAGTTGAGCAGAAAGGTGCCGCCGGGCTTAATGCCCTCGAGCACGTCGTAAATCTGCACATAATTGGCCTTGTGACAGGCCACAAAGTCCGCGGCATGCACCTGGTAGGTGGACTGGATCGGCTGGGGGGCAAACCGCAGGTGGGACACGGTCACACCGCCGGATTTCTTGGCGTCATAGGCAAAATAGCCCTGGGCAAACTTGTCAGTGTGATCGCCAATAATCTTAATCGCGCTCTTGTTTGCCCCCACGGTGCCGTCTGAGCCAAACCCCCAGAACATGCACTGGATGGTGCCTTCGGGCGCGGTGTCAAACTGTTCCTCCACCGCAAGAGAGCTGTAGGTCACATCGTCTTTGATGCCCACGGTGAAATGATGCTTGGGTGCCAAAGCCTTCATGTTGTCAAACACCGCCTTGGCCATGCCCGGGGTAAACTCCTTGGAGCCGAGCCCGTATCTGCCGGCATGAATTTCCGGGGATTCGCCGTATTCCATAAATGCCGTGCAAACATCCATATAAAGGGGATCGCCGATGGCGCCCGGCTCCTTGGTGCGGTCGAGCACCGTAATCTGCTCCACGGACCCGGGAAGCGCGGCCAGAAAATGCTCAATGGAAAACGGGCGGTACAGGCGTACCTTGAGCAGGCCGACCCGTTCCCCCTGATTGTTTAAATGATTGGTGACTTCCTCCAGGGTCTCGGCGCCTGATCCCATGGCCACCACAATCCGTTCGGCCTCGGGATGGCCCACATAGTCAAACAGATGATAACTCCGGCCGGTTGCCCGGCTGACCTTTTCCATGGTGTCCATGACAATGGTGGGAATGGCCAGGTAATAGGGATTGGAGGCTTCCCGGTTTTGGAAGAAAATGTCGGGATTCTGGGCCGTACCCCGGATGTGGGGATGTTCCGGGTTCATGGACCGGGACCGGAACTCGCGTATGGCCTCGTAATTGACCAGATCCGCCATTTCCTCGTAATCCATAACCTCGATTTTCTGGATCTCGCTGGAAGTGCGGAACCCGTCAAAAAAGTGCAGAACCGGAACACTGGCCTCAATGGCGGCCAGATGTGATATCAGGGCCATGTCCATGACCTCCTGAACCGATCCGGAAGCCAGCATGGCAAAACCGGCCTGGCGTACAGCCATTACGTCGCTGTGGTCGCCAAAAATCGACAGGGCATGGCTGGCCACAGCCCGGGCTGTCACATGAAACACACCCGGCAGCAGTTCCCCGGAAATCTTGTACATGTTGGGGATCATCAAAAGCAGCCCCTGGGATGCGGTAAAAGTTGTGGTCAGCGATCCGGCTGCCAGGGCACCGTGGACCGCACCGGCGGCACCGGCTTCAGACTGCATTTCACGGACGTGCAGACGCTGGCCGAAAATATTTTTCCGGCCTGCAGCCGCCCATTCATCAGCTGTTTCCCCGATTGATGTCGAGGGCGTGATCGGATAGATCGCCGCCACCTCGCTTAAGGCATAGGCCACATGAACGGCGGCCGTGTTTCCGTCGATGGTTTGCATTTTCGCCATGATTTACTTGCTCCTTGGATAAGTTGAATAAATTGAAAGGCTGGTTCAAACCGCTGCCAAAAACCCGCAAAAACAGCAACGATCCTTTAAAATAGTTCGAAGTTCGTCTTGAAATAATAAAAATTAGCCCATATTACCAAAAGTGTAAAGAAAAAACTCGAAAAAAACCGGCCAAATCGATTTTACGAATTGGCCGCCACGGCATTGGACAGTGACACAAATTCCTCCACGGACAATGTCTCAGCCCGCCTGGCCCCGTCAATGCCGGCGGCCTGTAAAATCGACAAAAGCCCCGGGCCAGATATCCCCAGTCCACCGCCGCTTAAAGCATTTTTCAGGGTTTTGCGCCGCTGGCCAAAAGCCGCCTTTACCACCGCAGACAGGCCGGCCTCGTTTTCTGCCGGAAACCGCGGGGCGTGAAAGGCCATCTCAACAACCTCGGAATCCACCCGCGGCCGGGGATAAAACTGGTTGGCCCTGACCCGGGCCAGGCGGGTGACATCAGCGCAGTACTGGGTCATGACCGACAGCCGGCCGTATTCCCGGGTGCCCGGCACCGCATACAGACGCCGGGCCATTTCCGCCTGGAGCATCAAAACCGCCCGGGAAACGATACTGCGCTGAAATATCAGGGAAATGATCACCTGGGAGGAAATATTGTAGGGCAAGTTGCCGATCACCACCAGCGGCTCCTGCTCTGTTCGGGAAATGGCATCCAGGTCCACGTCAAAAATATTGTCATGGCGCACATCCACATTTCCGGCCCCGGCCTGATCCGTGACCGACCGGAGAATATCAATGAGTTCCCGGTCTTTTTCCACTGCATAAACACACCTGGCCGCCCGGGCGGCAAACAGGGTCAGCGCCCCTACCCCGGCTCCGATTTCTACCACCACCGCGTTGTCAAGCCCTGCCCGGCGCACGATCATCTCTGCAGTGGACGGATCTGCCAGAAAATTCTGGCCCATATGTTTTTTGGGCAAAAGCCCGCTGGCGGCCAATAAACGATGCGGTCCGGTCATAGAATTTCTCTGTTTGAATTCATTGCAATCTGCCGGTGTTACCAAGGGATGGCAAGTATTGCTGCAAGGCGGCAAATCCAAATATAACACAATCGCCGGCCGGGTCAATTGCCGCCTTTCACCCATACTGTTTGCAGGCCTGTTTCTGTGTAAAAGACGGCCGAATGGGCAGTCTTTTTTTTTGCTGCCGGACATGTTATAAAAATCCGCCAGACAACAAGTTTTCAGACAATAAATTTTATGATGTAAAGGGGCAAACGGATGAAAATTATAGATACCCTGTTTGAAAACAACCGGAAATGGGCTGAAACGATCACCGCCCGGGACCCGGATTTTTTCATTCGTCTCAGCCGGCAGCAAAAACCCCGGTTCCTGTGGATCGGGTGTTCAGACAGCCGGGTTCCGGCCAGCCGGATCACGGACATGATGCCGGGAGAAATTTTTGTTCACCGAAACATTGCCAACCTGGTGGTGCACACGGATCTCAGCTGCCTTTCGGTGATCGACTACGCCGTGGAGGCACTGGAAATCGGCCATATCATTGTCTGCGGCCATTATGGATGCGGCGGCGTTCAGGCCGCCCTGGAAAACAAAGACCACGGATTGATTGACAACTGGCTGGGCCATATCCGGGACGTGTACCGCAGACACCGGGCCGAAATTGACGCGATTTCCGATCCAAAGGCAAAAGTCAACCGGCTCTGTGAATTCAATGTGCGGGCCCAGGTCATCAATGTCTGTGAAACCACCATTGTGCAAAACGCATGGAAATCCAGCCGTGAACTGGTCGTCCACGGTCTGATCTACAGCCTTGAAAACGGGCTGCTAAAAAATCTCGACCTTGGCATTTCAGGGCCGGAGCAGTACCGGGCGCTTTTGGCATAAATGACATCAACACTTCGGGATTTGTTTTGCGGCCAAGGATTGCGCCATGCTATAAACAGGCGCTGTCTGCAGGACAATTGAACCTAAATCGAGCGTTTGCAGATTTTTAAAAACAATTCATTTAAACGGAGAAATACAAATGGATGAAACCATTTCCATCATGCCTTGCCTGGACATGCAAAACGGGCGGGTCGTCAAGGGGGTTCATTTCGTGGATATCCGGGACGCCGGCGATCCGGTGGAGTGTGCCCGGGCCTACTGCCGGGCCGGCGCAGATGAACTGGCCCTGCTTGATATCACCGCCACAGTGGAGGGCCGGGCCACCATGCTCGACGTGGTCCGCGGGGTTTCCAAAGTCACCACAGTTCCTTTTACGGTGGGCGGCGGGGTCTCTGACGTCAACTCCGCGGAACAGATCCTCAATGCCGGGGCTGACAAGGTTTCCACCAGCAGCGCGGCGTTTCGCAAACCCGAATTGATCCCGGAAATGATCCGGGCTTTCGGGGCGGACAAGGTCACCGTGGCCATTGACGTGGACCAGAACCCGGCCATGACCTCGGGATACGAAGTGTATGTGGACGGCGGCCGCACGGCCACGGGTACAGATGCCATTGAGTGGGCCAGGCGCGTGGAGGGATACGGGGTGCCCGTGATTCTGCCCACCAGCAAGGCCGGTGACGGGGCCCGTACCGGATATGACCTGCCGGTGATCCGGGCCATGCGC
>JAGTVF010000061.1 GCA_018224315.1 Desulfobacterales bacterium
CCGGATCGCCCCGCCATTCATGGCTGATTTCCCAGTTCTGGCAGAAGCAGCAGGTCAGGCTGCAGCCGGTTACAAAGATGGTGCCAGAGCCGTGGCGGCCCACCAGGGGGGCTTCCTCGCCAAAGTGGGGGTGGCATCCCGAAACCATCATCTGTTTTGTGGTTCCGCAGATTCCGGTCTCGCCGGCTGTCCGGTTGACGTGGCACTGCCTGGGGCAAAGGGTGCAGTCTTCCAGAATTTTGTATGCCCGGCGGATTTTTTCGGCCAATTCCCCGGTTTTGTGGATTTCCAGGTATGCCGGGCGGTATGGGGTGCTCATGGGGCTTTCCTGTGTCTGAAGATTATGCATAAGGATAAAGAGGGGCAGGGGCCATGTCAATGACAATTGGCCCGGCCTGTCCATCCGTTATGCGGTTTTTCGGGTCTGTTGCCGGTGGATCTCAGGCTTTTTTCAGTGTGTGCCGCATGGGGCCGGCCGGGTGTGCTTTGCTCCCTGCTGACCGCTTGCGCGCTCAATGCGACCCGCAAAGCACACCCGGCCGGCCCCATGGCCAACCCCCGTCAGTATCGCGAAAAATGCCGGAAAACAGAAGGACGGCAATTCCATTTCATTTGTTTTACATAAATGTAAAAATTAAATATATAGAATACAAAAATGTAAAAGCAATGGGTTTCCTCTGGTTTTTAAAAAATACGATGGATGAATATAACATACTGATAAAGATATAATCTTTTAAAATCTATTTATTTTTTCATAACTGGCACGTTTCTGGCTTTATGAAAAACAGGTTCGGCGTTTGGTGTCTTTCAATAATATATAATCAGGAGGAACAGAGGATGAAGAAACAGATGAAGGTGTCGGTTGTAACAGGCTTGCTGGTGGTATTATGTGCGGTAGCGGGATTGTCGGCCAAGGCCCATGCCGCTGATGTCACAGCGGGAACGGATTTGGCTTCGGCCTATGTGTGGCGGGGCATTACGTTTAATGACGGGCTGGTGGCCCAGCCCTCTGTGGATGTTACCTCTGGTGGTTTCGGGTTTAATGTCTGGGCAAACATGGATATTGACGATTATGATGACACCTTAAACAGTGGCGAGTTCTCAGAGGTGGATCTCACTCTGTCCTACGCTTTTTCTTTGGATCCCGTGGATGTAAGCGTTGGCTACATCGAATACCTGTTTCCCGAGGGCGGATCCGGGACCCGGGAGGTGTATGCGGGCCTGTCCATTGAGCCGCTTTCCGGATTGACCGCCGGTGTTACAGGCTATTATGATTTTGATGAGGTGGAGGACTATTATGTCAATGTTTCACTGGGCTATGCCTATGAATTGGCAAAAGACCTGACCCTGGGAGCCGGGGCGGCGGTGGGCATTGCCGGGGATGACGCAAGTGCGGGCGAGGATTCAGGCTTTCACGAGTACCTGCTTTCTGTGGACTGCGCCTGGGCGCTCACCGAGGCCCTGGAAGTAACCGCCTATCTGGCCTACACGGATAATTTCGACAAAGACGTGCTTCCGGACCAGGACACGGACTGGTTCGGGGGAATGGGGGTTTATTACAGCTTTTAATCAGTTTTCCAAATTTTCGCCCTTTCCGGGATTTGACAGCAAGGCCCGCTGTGCAGTGCAGCGGGCCTTGCTGCGTCATGACAATGGGCTTGTTTTTTCCGGCCAGGCCTGACAGAATCTAATTATGATGGCGCCATCTGAAATCAGACTTCTAGGTGACTTTAAAAAAGTTGCTGTTCGTGCCTGGTTCTTTAATTTTCGCATGATGCCGGCCCGGTGGCGGTTTGCTCCCTGCTGACCGCTTGCGCGCTCAATGCGACTCGCAAACCACCCCCGGGCCGGCATCATGGCCGACTGTGTGCAAAGTTTCAAGGGGGGCGGAGCAACACATCCAAGTCGTAAAAAGCGTTGTTTTCATGCCCGGTCCCGTGGGCTGGCCCGGCAAGAACCCTTCCAAGGAAGCCCTGGGGCGGGGTCGGTTTGTGAAGCGACATTGAGCGTTTCCGGAACAAATTCAGCCAATGCTGGAGCGAATAAAGTTTCAAATTGCCCGGGGCTGGATGGAAAAAACCCGGAAACGGTCAGGAGCGAAAAAACCGGCGCCGGCCCCAGGGCTTCCTTCCTGCAAAAGTATCGGATGATATAATCAGCTTTTTACAGGTTTATCAGGCTTTGGTATGAAATGGCACTGGCATAACATTTAAAACAAGGGGCAGGCTTATGGGAAAAATTGTTGCCATTTACGGCAGCCCGCGGCGGGCGGGAAACACCGCAACCCTGCTGGCGGAAGCCGTGGCCGGGGCCAGAAGCCGGGGGGCGCTGGTGGAGGAAATTGTTTTGCGGGATCGTAAGATATCGCCCTGCCTGGAGATTTACGGATGCAAAAAATCGGGTGAATGCGTGATCAAAGATGACTTTCAGGCCGTGCGCGACGCCATGCTGGCAGCAGACGGGCTGATGCTGGCCACGCCCATTTTTTTCTATACGGTCAGCGCCCATGTCAAGGCGCTCATGGACCGATGCCAGTCTTTGTGGGTGAAAAAATACTGGATTGACAAAACCGCCCCCGGCCAGTGGGCAACACGGCGGCAGGGTTTGTTGATTTCCGTGGGTGCCACAAAGGGCAAGCGCCTGTTTGACGGCACCCTGCTGACTGTGAAATATTTTTTCGACGTCCTGGATGCCCGGCTGTGGGATAGCCTTCTCTACAGGGGCCTGGATTTTGAAGGCGACGTGCAAAAATATCCCCAATACCTGGAGCAGGCCCGGGATGCCGGCTGCCGCCTGGCAGAGGCAATCGGCAAGGATAATGTGTAAAAGGACCGGGCCTGATTGGATCCCAAAACCCCAATATCCGGGATATCCCGGTATCCGGATTGACACGGCAGGGTTTCAAAATTATATAAAAATAAGACAGAATGAAAATCCTTTGCGCAAGTGTTTGCCCGTGTACTGCAATCCAACCGGTAAGGAGGCTGCATGAAAATTCATCGGGGACGTTCTGTGGACAAGATAGTCGAGGAGCAGATTCAGCAGTGGCAGGCATCCAGGGGGGCTGCAAAAAAAGAGGAGCCTGTCAAAACCTCCGTAATCACCATTTCCCGGCAACCCGGCAGCCGGGGCAACGAGATTGCGGTAAAACTGGCCAGGGCCTTTGAGTATGAGCTGTTTGACCGGGAAATCATTCAGCAGATGGCCCGGGATTCCAATATGAGCGCCAAGGTGCTGGAAACCCTGGACGAAAAGGGTCTGAACATGCTCGAGGACGTGATCGCCACAATTGTGGAACAGCGGCATCTGTGGCCGGATCAGTACATGAAGCATCTCATGAAAATCATCGGCACCATCGGCCGGCACGGAAAAGCCGTGATCGTGGGCCGGGGGGCAACCTTTATCATCCCCCGGGAGGAAAACATCCGGCTTCGCTTCATAGCTTCTCTGGAAAACCGCATCCAAAAGGTGGCAGAGGACTTAAATGTGTCCGCAGAAGAGGCCCGGCGGCAGATTTATGACCTGGAGGCCCGGCGCCGATCCTTTACCCGCAGGTATTTCTACACCAATGTGGATGAGCCCACGCATTACGATATGATCATCAACACCGATGACATCAGTGATGATCAGGCCGTGGCCATGATCCAATCCCTGGTGGAAAACGGTTTCAAGCGCGGGCCGGCCCGGGGTTAAAGCCGGATTGCCGCGAATAGCAGCAAAAGCGCCTCGGTGATTTCACACATGGCCCCGAGCATGTCGCCGGTGATCCCGCCGATGCGCCGGCGGTAAAACCGTATAAGCCATGCGCACGTGGCGAAAAACACCAGGGTCAGAAGCAGGCCCTGCCACCCCAGCAGCAGGCTGAGGGCTACGCAGACCCCGATTCCCCAGAAATCGGCCGGTGAAAGGCGCCGGCCGAAAAGGTCTGCTGCCGTGCCCCCGCCGGGCCGGGCATAGGGCAAAAATCGGACTCCCAGCAGCATGGCGGATCTGGCATAGGCGGGCACGAGCATCAGGATCAAAAACCGTTCAAAGCCGGCCGTGCCATGGTCCGGCATCCCGCAAATCCCCCCGTACTTGGCCAGCAGAACGCAGATTAGCACCACGGCGCCCATAACCCCGATACGGCTGTCTTTCATGATCAAAAGGGTGGTTTCCCGGTCCTTGTGGGAAAAAAAACCGTCAGCCGAGTCTGCCAGCCCGTCTAAGTGCAGGGCCCCTGTGAGCACCACCAGGACGATAACGTCTGCGGCCCCGGCCGCGGACGGTGAAAAAAGCCTGAAAAAAAGCGCATCCGCCCCTGCCAGGATCAATCCCAGGATCAGTCCCACGGCCGGGAAAAAAGGGATCATGGCCCTGGGGTGATAGGCATCTGCGGCTCCGGCCGGCAGGATGGTGATAAAGCGCAGGGCTGCGGCCAGGTGGGTCAGGTGGGTTTTCATCGCCGGTTTCATGGATTATTTTTCACCCATGAGGGTGACGCCCACAGTCCGGGTTCGGTCCCGGTTGTCATGGTTGATGGCCACCACCTGCTGCCAGGTGCCGCACTGCATTTTGCCGCTGCGCACGGGCATGGAGACCGACGGTCCGATGATGGCGGCCTGGACATGGCTGTGGCCGTTTCCGTCGTGCCAGGCTTTTTCATGCTCGTATTCCATTTCCCTGGGAGCCATGCGATCAATGGCCCGGCGCAGGTCCTCGACAACCCCGGGTTCGTATTCAATTGTGGTCAGTGAGCCGGTGGATCCGATGATGGTGGCCGATATCCGGCCGTTTTGAATCCCCGATTCCCTGACCATGGCTTTGAGCGGCCCGGTGATATCGGCCATGCCCATGTGCGCCCCGAGTTTGACCTCAATGTCTTTGCAATATAAAATTGTGCTCATGATGCCATTTTCCCGGTTTCTGTGAATTTTGCCGCATTTGTCGCTTTTTGGGTAGCATATTACGGATGAAGAATCAAATCCAATGGGCTTGACCGGGATGGCCGGGGCCAAAAGATGCTTGACTGTTTGGGGTATGTGACCTAATTTGTTTTCAATTATCCAAATTTTGAGGGAAAGGATTTATTGATATGGCGTATTCCATTGCACTGGCCGGCAAGGGCGGTACCGGTAAGACCACCACAGCCGGCCTGCTGATCAAATATTTGTTAAAAACCGATCGCAAACCCGTTTTGGCTGTTGATGCCGATTCCAATGCCAACTTAAACGAGGTGCTCGGCCTGGAGATCACCGATACCGTGGGACAGGCCAGGGAAGACATGAAAAAGGGCAAGGTGCCCAGCGGGATGACAAAAGACGTGTTCATGTCCATGCGCCTGGAGCAGGCGGTCATGGAATCCGGTGACTGCGACCTGGTGGTCATGGGACAGCCCGAGGGACAGGGCTGCTATTGCGCGGCCAACACCCTGCTGACAAACTTTCTTGATCGGCTCCAGGACAACTATCCCTATATTGTGATCGACAATGAGGCGGGCTTGGAACATATCAGCCGGATGACCACCCACAATGTCGATGTCCTGCTGATTGTCACCGACGCCTCCCGGCGGGGGCTGCAGGCCGCGCTTCGGATCCATGAACTGGCACAGAGCTTAAACGTGGGTGTAGGCAGAAGCTACGTGATCATCAACCAGGTCAAATCCGGGGCGCCGGACCAGGCCATGGAAATGTTAAACGAAGCGGGTATTGAACTTGGCGGCGTTCTGCCCGAGGACGATACGGTCTATGATTATGATTTTCAGGGCCGGCCCATGATTGAACTGCCTGATGACAATCCGGTGGTCCTGGCTGCATATGAGATGTTTGACAAAATCATGGAAACCGAAACTGAAAAGGCCAGTGGACATACCGTATAACGATCTGCATATTTATTATCTCCGGGGCTGGGTGGCCAACGTGCCTGATGGACTGGGACCGGAATTTATCGGCAACTGGCAGTAATCTGACGCGGCCTTTCTTTTTTTCACCCGGCCCGCGGAAAGCCGGGTAAATGCGCTGCTGCGGCGGCAGCCGGAACTCACGCTGGTGGATACCTTTCACATGTCCTATGCGGACTGGCACGGCGGTGAAATCAAACCGTTTGTGACAGACCGGTTTTATGTGGCCCCGCCGTGGGCCGCCCCAGGCCGCGCTGACGACAGACTTCCCATTCTGCTCGATCCCGGGGTGGTATTTGGCGCGGGCACGCATCCCACAACCCAAAGCTGCCTGGAGGCCCTGGAAATCGTCTGGCAGCAGGGAGGTGCCGGGTCGGCTTTGGATCTGGGAACCGGAACGGGCCTGCTGGCCCTGGCCGCAGCCAGACTGGGCTGTTGCCGGGTGCTGGCAGTGGACAACAACGGCCTGGCCGTGCGCACCACCCGGGAAAATATCCGTGCCAACCGTTTGGATTCCCGGGTACTGGCGGTCATTGCTGATGCCCGGGACCTGATGGCATGCCCGGTTGACCTTGTTATGGCCAATATTCATTTTGACATAATGCGACACCTGCTGGCATGCCCGGAATTTTATGAAAAAAAATGGTTCATTCTTTCGGGTCTTTTGCGAAGCCAGGCCCGGCAGGTCGAAGAGATGATTCATTACGGACCGGGCCGCATTGTCCAGCGGTGGATCAACGACGGTGTCTGGTACACGTTTCTCGGAGCGTGTACCGGCTGAGCCTTTTTCAAGGGGTGTTCATGTATATCAAATGCTGGGGGTCCCGCGGATCCATTCCGGTTTCAGGCCGCGAGTTTCAAAAATACGGAGGAGACACCACCTGCATTGAAATCCGCACCCGAAGCGATGACCTGATTATCGTGGATGCCGGAACCGGCATCCGCAGGCTCGGCAACCAGTTGATCCGGGAAAACCGGCAGGCATACCACTTTATTTTCACCCATTCCCATTGGGATCACCTGATGGGTTTTCCCTTTTTCAAGCCGCTTTACGAGAAAACCTCCCGGATCATGATGCACCGATGCCCGTTTCCGGGCAAATACGTGGAAACCATTGTGACCAAGCTTATGCGGCCCCCGCTTTTTCCGGTCCGGTATTCGGATCTGACCGCACAGGTGATTTACCGGGATGGATGCCCGGATGCCTTTGAGATCGGCTCTGTAACCGTGACGCCCATTTCCCTGAGCCATCCCAACGGCGGGTGCGGATATAAATTTCAGGAAGACGGCAAGACCTTTGTTTTTCTCACCGATAATGAACTGGGTTTCGTGCACCCCGGCGGATGCCGGCATGCCGATTATGTGCGCTTTTGTGAAGGCGTGGATCTGTTGATTCATGATGCGGAATTCAGCCCCGGGGAATACAGCAGAAGCATCGAATGGGGGCATTCCTCGTGCATGCATACCCTGCGCATGGCCATGGAGGCCCGGGTGAAATCCCTGGGCCTGTTTCATCTCAATCAGGACCGGACCGATGACCAGATGGATGAACTGGTGGCCGGATGCCGCCGGGTGCTTTCAGACAATGCTTCGCAAATCGATTGTTTCGGCGTCAGCCGGGACATGACTTTTGAATTATAGGCAGCAATGGGGGAGCATATGAGAGAAGAGATCGCCAAAGCCGCCGAGTATCTGCTTGCATCCAGGCTTACCGTGGCGCTGACAGGTGCGGGGATTTCCGTTGAAAGCGGAATCCCGCCGTTTCGCGGGCCGGGTAGTTTGTGGGAAAAATTTGATCCCATGGAATATGCCCATATCAACGCATTTTTAAAGGATCCGGAAAAAATCTGGAAAACCCTGATTGCCGAAATGCGGGATGTGCTGATGAATGCAGCGCCCAATGCCGGTCATTTCGGCCTTGCCCGGCTCGAGGAGCTGGGTCTGCTCGGCACTGTGATCACCCAGAATATCGACGGACTGCACCAGCGGGCCGGAAACACGGACGTAATCGAATTTCACGGCAATTTTGCCTGGTTAAGCTGCCTGGAATGCGGCATCCGCAAGGAGATTGGCCAGGTCAACGCCGCGGATATCCCCCCCAGATGTGACTGCGGCGGGATTTTCCGGCCGGACTGTGTGTTTTTCGGGGAACTCATCCCCCCGCAGGCCCTGGACCGGTCCCAGCAGGTATCGGCCCAATGCGATGTCATGCTTGTGGTGGGAACTTCGGCCACTGTCCAGCCGGCGGCCTACATGCCGGTTATCGCCCGGCAGCGGGGCGCCACGGTCATTGAAATCAACCCCGAACCCTCCCCCCTTACCGGAACCACCAGCCAGGTCCTTGTTCAGGGTAAGGCGGGAGAAGTGATGAATGAACTGATTTCCGCAGTGGAGTCCCTGAAAAAATAAAATCTCAAACCGGCAAGGATTCAATCGTTTTCATATGACAACCGTAACAAACGGGTGGGTGGTGGATGTGCACATGCCGCCGCCGTCCCTTGAAGATAACACCGCGGATGCCGACCGCCTGAAAAAGGCCCTGGCCGTAAAAATCGGGACCG
>JAGTVF010000062.1 GCA_018224315.1 Desulfobacterales bacterium
CCCGCACCACATGCGAGGTAACCCTGTTTGCAGACACCTACAAGCTTGAAGCCTCGGCTCCTGAGGAAATGTTTGTCCGGGCCCTCAAACCCGGTTTTACAATGGCCGATGCCACGGAAATGGCCACGGAACTGCTGAAGAAAAAAGCCCTCAGGGAAGGGGCCAGAGCAGAAGACCTTGTCACCGATGTCACCGAGGCGCTGGAATTTAACATGGTGCGCGATTTCCGGATGATCGGCAAAAACATCCGCATCAAGATCCAGGTCCGGCCCGGGCTCATTGGTCAGTATGAACAAATCATCGCGCAAATCAAAAATCAATCCCCAAACGGAGAAAACCCATGCTAAAGGCCAAGACTCGTACGGGCCTGGTTTTTTTTCCGGCATACGACTGGGCCATCAGCGCCACCCACCCGGAGCGCGAAGAGCGGCTTCTCTACACCCAGGACCAGATTTCCGAGGAGGGCCTGCTTGACGTTGAAGGCATTGACGAATTCAAGGCCGGGGTGGTGGATATCGAGGATGTGCAGCGGGTTCATTTCTGCGTGCCCGATGCCCGAAGCGTTATGACCGAATCGCATTTCATCAGCGCCGGCGGGGCCAAAACCATCGGCAAAGCCAAAATGGACGGCCTTGTGGATCGCGGATTTGCCCTGGTCCGGCCCCCGGGCCACCACGCCATGCGCGTGGTCCACGGGGGAAGGGGCTTTTGCAACGTCAACAACGAAGCCATCATGATCGAATACCTCCGCCAGGCCTATGGCATTGACCGGGTGGCCATCATTGACACGGACTGCCACCACGGCGACGGCACCCAGGACATTTACTGGCATGATCCGGACACATTGTTTATCTCCATGCACCAGGACGGCCGGACCCTGTTTCCGGGCACGGGCTTTAACAATGAAACCGGCGGTCCCACGGCTGCGGGCTCCACCTTAAACATCCCGCTTCCGCCCTATACCTCGGAGGAGGGCTTTCTCACCGTGCTGGAAAAGGCCGTGCTGCCCATACTCCAGGAGTTCAAGCCCGATCTGATCGTCAATTCCGCCGGCCAGGACAATCATTTCACAGACCCGCTGACCAACATGAATTTTTCCGCCAAAGGGTATGCCGATCTCACCGCCCGGCTCAAGCCCGACATTGCCGTGCTCGAAGGCGGATACTCCATTGAAAGCGCGCTTCCCTATGTCAATGTCGGCCTCATTCTGGCCATGGCCGGCATGGATTACAGCCACGTGGTGGAACCCGAGTACTCGGCCGAACGTCTCCGGCAGGGTCCCAGCATCACCGCCACCATTGAAAAAACCTGCCAGCAGGTCATCGACACCTGGAACGACCGGCAAAACATCCGCACCCGCATGCAGGAAAACGTGATTTATGCCGAGCGCAAAAATACCGTTTTTTATGACACGGACGGATTCTATGAATCCCAGCATGAAACCCTGCAGGTGTGCCGGGAGTGCAGCGGTGTACTCAAAATCGATTCTTCCGTGGAAAGAAAAATGCGGGTGCTGGCCGTCCACATTCCCCGCAAGGCCTGTGACAACTGCCGCAAAACCGGACACCAATGGTTTGAAAAAACCGATATGGGCCCCTATGACATGATTCTGCTCCAGGACCGGCCCGAAGACCAGTACCGGGTGCGAAAAAAATAGGACTGCCCGGCTGATATGACCGCGTTTCGTCAACAGGGGATCCGCCACTGCCTGCAGATCCGCCACCGGCTGTTAAATGCGGTGCGCGCCTTTTTCTGCCGCCACGATTTTCTGGAAGTGGAAACTCCGGTGCGCACCCCTGCGCCGGCGCCCGAAGCTCATATCGATGCCATTTCAGCCGATGGCGCCTTTTTGCAGACATCCCCTGAACTCTATATGAAACGCCTGCTGGCTGCCGGGTACCCCCGGATCTTTCAGATCTGCAAGACCTTCCGTGCAGGGGAACGCGGAAGCCGGCACCTGCCGGAATTCACCATGCTGGAATGGTATGCGGCCGATTTTACCTATCAGGAGATGATGAAACAGACCGAAAGCCTGATCTGCGAGACCTGTGAAAAGGTCCTGGGAACACGGCATCTCAGACACCGGGGCACAAACATCCGGCTGGACCGGCCGTGGCCGAAAATCACGGTTGAACAGGCCTTCCAACGCTTTGCCAACACCACCATGAACGCGGCCCTGGCGGATCAGAGCTTTGACGAGCGCATGGCCATGGAAATCGAACCTGCTTTGGATCCCGCAAGACCCATATTTTTATACGATTACCCGGCGGAAAAGGCCGCCCTGGCCCGCCTCAGAAATGATAATCCGCATGTGGCCGAACGCTTTGAATCCTATATCGGCGGTATCGAAATCTGCAACGGATTTTCCGAACTTATTGATGCAAACCAGCAGCGGCAACGGTTTGAAGCGGAACTGCAGCGGCGTCAAAAACAAGGCCTTGCCGCCGGCCCGATGCCCGAGGCCTTTTTATCCGCCCTGGGACAAATGCCGCCGGCCGCAGGCAATGCCCTGGGCATTGACCGGCTGGCCATGCTGTTTTCAGGCGCTGAAACCATCGATGAAGTATCGGCCTTTGTGCCCGAAGAGGATTGAACCGAATTGTTTGTGCACCCACATTTTATTTGACCCCGCATAAGGATTTCATGTATACAATATAATAAATATCGGGCATAAATATCGGAAAAGCGGCCCTTTCGGCCAGCAGCACCCAAACGGCTTTTTTGCCATTGAAACGGCCCATGACTGCCAGAACCCGGACCATACCCGCAAATTTTTTTTGTTTTCTCACCGCCGGCCTTGCGTGTCTGGCCATTGCCTGTCCAACGCCAAACCCCGTCGGGGCGGAAATGTATATGTATATTGACGACAAAGGCGGGTATCATTTCACGGATAGCCCCAAATCCGCGGATTACATCCCGACCCCGCATCTTGAAGCACCCCGGCCGCCGGTGCAGGGGGGGGTGCAATATGCCGAAATCATCAACAGCATTGCAGCAACTCACGGGGTACAGCCGGAACTGGTGCAGGCCGTCATCCGGGTGGAATCCGGATTCAACCCCACGGCGGTGTCCCGGGCCGGAGCCCGGGGGCTGATGCAAATCATGCCGGTGCACATCCAAAAGCACGGGATTTCAGACCCTTTTGATCCCAGACAGAACATCACTGCCGGGACCCGCTATTTAAGCGATCTGCTCAAGCGCTACAACGGGGATTTGAATCTGAGCCTGGCGGCCTACAACGCCGGTCCCTCCAGGGTGGATCACTACAAGGGCATCCCGCCTTACCCAGAGACACGACAGTACGTGCAAAAAGTGCTTTCCTGCTACAAACAATACCGCAAGGTGGAAAAATAAGCCAATTTGATGATGCCCATAAACCACCCAACACATCTGAGCGACATTGAAGGTCTGGGCAAAATCTATCGGCTGTATGACGACTACATGGACAGCTTCTCCTTTGCCTGCGATAAATTCTGTGCCGAGTGCTGCACCACTGCCATGACCCTGACCAGCCTGGAAGGCCGGTTCATTGATCATTTCTTAGACGGGCAGAAAAAGGCGGTCTTATACCAGCGCATCCATGAACATATCCATACTCCCCGGTATCAGCCGGCCCTGACCACCAACGGCTATGCACAAATGTGTTTGGAAAACAAAACCCCGGCCGAAGAACCTCCCCCCGAACCCCCGACGCCCTGTCCTTTGCTGGAAAACGACCTGTGCGCCATTTACCCTGTCCGCCCGTTTGGATGCCGGTGCATGGTTTCTTTCTCCAAATGCCGCAAAACCGGCAGTGCGCATATCGACGAACTGACATTGACTGTCAACACCTTGTTTCTCCAGGTCATCGAACACCTGGACCAATCCGGATTTTTTGGCAGCTTCATTGATGTAATGCTCTGTTTGGAATCTGCTCCCGCGCGTATGGCCAAAAAATGCGTCACCATACCCAACCGGCCGGTCCCCCAACTGATGATCCCCCCGGAACACCGGGAAAAAATCCAGCCCCTGCTCAACACCCTAAACCACATCCTCTCGCGCACCATCCGGGGGTAACGCCCTTCAATGACTCCTTGACTTGGCCTGAAAAAACACTTAAAAGTTTAGATTTTACCATTGCTTAAACCCATTGCAAGGACAGTTGCAAGCCCATGATCAAACAACGCGTAAAACAAATGGTGCTTGATGCGGCCTGCTCCGCCCATGCGGCCGGGGCGCTGGCATCAAACGATTTTCCGGATATCGTACTGGAAGAACCCAAAATTGGTGCTCACGGCGATCTGGCCACCAATTTCGCCATGTCCGGGGCCGCCACGCAGAAAATGGCCCCGCGCAAAATCGCCCAAGCTGTTGTGGACCATATCGCCGACCCGGATGGCCTGATCGAAAAAACCGAAATCGCCGGGCCCGGATTCATCAATTTTTTCATCCGTCCGTCGGCATGGCTTCCGGTAATCGACCAAGTCCATCAACAGGACACGGCTTTCGGGGCCGCAGATCTTGGCGGCGAACAAAAGGTCCAGGTGGAGTTTGTCAGCGCCAATCCCACCGGTCCCTTACACATCGGCCACGGCCGGGGAGCAGTGGTGGGCGACACCCTGGCCGCGCTGCTGGATTTCTGCGGATACCGCGTGGAGCGGGAATACTACATCAATGATGCCGGCCGCCAGATCCTGACTTTGGGCAGATCCGTATATCTGCGCTGCTGTCAGCTTGCCGGACAGACCGTGGAATTTCCCGAAGACGCCTATCAGGGCGATTACATCAAAGACATTGCCCGATCCGTGATGGCTGAAAAGGGCCAGCGCCTTTTTGACATGCCCCGGGACGAGGCTGAACAAGAGCTTTCCGGGCTGGCCGCAGAACAAATACTGACCGGCATCCGGCAGGATCTTGAAAATCTGGGCGTTTGTTTCAACCGATGGTACAGTGAACAAACCCTCTATGATACCGGCAGGGTGGAAGCAGCCATCGCGTTTTTGAAACAAAA
>JAGTVF010000063.1 GCA_018224315.1 Desulfobacterales bacterium
CGCCGCCGTCAACGGGGCAGTGATCAATGACGGAGTGGAGCGCTACCGGGACCTGGAGCAGCAGCACCTAACGCCCGTGGATCAGAGTGCAGGCGATGACACCCTACTGGTGCGGGTGCGGACCCGGGAGTCGGATGTGGAGATTGCCGCCGGGGCCCGGATAGCGGTTGTCGGGGACGGAAAAACAAACCCGGAACCCGGGCTTGCCAGGGGCCGGGCGGAACTGTGGTTTTCGGCTGCCGGTCAAAAAAATCAGTCCATCGGTTTGGAAAAACTCGCGGCCCTGTGCACTTCAAACGATGACAACACAGAAAGTCCGGCCGCACGGGTGTTTTCCGCCCTTGAAAACGCCCGGTCCTTTGATGCGCTGAAATCGGCAAGCATCAATGAATGGTCCCGCCTGTGGCAGGAAATGGATATTCAGGTTTCCGGCGACCGGTTTTCCCAGAAAATGCTGCGCCTGCACATGTATCATCTTCTGGTCACGGCATCGCCCCGCAGCACCGGCCTTGATGCGGGCATGCCCGCCCGGGGCCTGCACGGCGAGGCCTACCGGGGCCATATTTTCTGGGATGAGCTGTTTGTGATGCCCTTTTATGACCTGCATTTTGCCGAGATTGCCCGATCCCTTCTCATGTACCGTTTTCGCCGGCTGGATGCCGCCAGGGATTATGCCCGTCAGCACGGATTTTCCGGGGCCATGTTTCCCTGGCAAAGCGGCCGCACCGGCATTGAGCAGACCCAGACCGTGCACTTAAATCCCATGACCGGCCATTGGGGCCCGGACAACTCCAGTTTGCAGCGCCACGTGTCGCTGGCCGTGGCCTTTAATACCTGGCAGTATTTCCATATCACCCATGATCTGGAGTTTTTGGAAAACTTCGGCGCTGAGATGTTTTTTGAGATCTGCCGGTTCTGGGCCTCCAAAGCCCGATGGGACAAAACCCCGGGCCGGTACCGCATCCACGAAGTCATGGGCCCGGACGAGTTTCATGAAAAAGACCCGGACAAAGAACAGGGCGGGCTCACTGACAACGCTTATACCAACCTCATGGTCCACTGGGCCCTGACCCGGGCCCGGCAGATTTACCGGCATTTGGGCAATGGCGCCAGAGACGCCCTTGCAGAAAAGATCGGCCTGTCCGTATCCGAGATTGAGCAATGGGCGCAGATGGCCCAAAAACTCAACATTGTGATTTGCGACGGCTTGATCGCCCAGTTTGACGGGTATTTTTCCCTAAAGGAACTGGACTGGGATTATTACCGCCGCACTTACGGCGATATCCACCGCATGGACCGGATTTTGAAAAAAGAGGGCAAAAACCCGGACGCCTATAAGGCGGCCAAGCAGGCTGATGTGCTCATGGCGTTTTTCAACCTGGGCGAAGATGAAATTCAAAAAATGCTGGCATCCATGGGCTATGGATCTTTGGACAATCTTCTGGAAAAAAATTTTGATTATTACATGGCCCGCACCTCCCACGGCTCGACTTTAAGCCGGGTGGTGCACGCAGCCCTGGCCCAGTGCCTGGGCCGCAAAGACATTGCCTGGCGCTTTTACCAGGAGGCACTTTCAAGTGATTATATCGATATTCAGGGCGGCACCACCAAAGAGGGGATTCACACCGGCGTGATGGCCGCCACCGTGCTTATGGCCATGACCATCTACGGCGGCCTGCGCACGGACAAAGACATCCTGGCCATTGATCCGGCGCTGCCCGGGCGGTGGGAGAACATCAGCTTCGGCCTCTGGTTTCGAAAACACCGCTATGGGTTTGAAATCACAAAAAACAACGTTATTCTAGTTATAGAAGGCCCTGAAGACAAGGTTGTCCCCGTGGAAGTGAAAGGAAAGACACATCAGGTTTCCTGCGGCGTCAAAACCGAATTTCCTTTGTAAGCCTCAGGCTCAGCCGCCACTCAGAGCCTTTAACAAAAAAAATAACTTTCTGATTTTACTTAAAACTTAAAACTTAACACTTAAAACTAATCACTGCCTGCAAAAAACAAATTGTTATGAAACCATCAACCCCAAACCTTGAACCCTGAACCTTCAACCCTGACCCAAGGATTTCCCCATGCTCGGAGACGTCTTGTTAATCGAGGAAAAACACAAGCAGGCAGCCGCCCGGATCGCAGACCACATCCTGGCCGACCGCCAGCCCGGAACCATCATTGCCATCTCCGGGGAGTCGGGCTCGGGCAAGTCCGAGCTGGCCCACTGCCTGGGCCGGGAGTTAAAAGACAGGGGCTATGTCGCCAAGCTGGTGCATTCGGACAATTATTATCTCACCCTGCCAAAAGACCGCAACGACTGGCGCCAGGCCCACGGTGCAGAGGCCATTGGCTTAAACGAATATGACTGGGACCGCATCCACCAGACCCTGGCGGATTTCAGGCGCGGCCGCACCGCAAACATGCCGTGTATCGACCTGATCACCGGCCAGGTCGACACCCTGACCACGAATTTTTTTCAGACCGATATGCTGGTGCTCGACGGTCTGTATGCCATTGCCGCCAAAAACTTGCATGTTCGGGTTTTTATCGATCTTACCTATCACGAGACCAAAAAGGCCCAGCTTGTGCGCGGCAAGGAAAAGGTGGACGACTGGCGCATGACCGTGCTGGAGCACGAGCACCTGGCTGTGCGGGTCCTGAAGGAAAAAGCCGACCTTGTCGTCACCGGCGCCTACGAGGTCATTGCCGTATAAGGTGCAGAAAAAGGATTGCATACACCATGAAAATCTGGCCCGGAACCCCGTTTCCCCTGGGTGCCGTATATGA
>JAGTVF010000064.1 GCA_018224315.1 Desulfobacterales bacterium
GCCCGGTTCTGCCATTTGGCGGCAAGTGCGGCAGCGCTTTGTTCAATCTCATCAGGATTCGGGGTGTTCATTGTTCCTCCAGCAGGGTTGCAAACATTGCCGCCGCAGCGCCAATGGCAAAACAGACAGCAGCAATAGGCGGGCTTTGTGTTTTTTTATATCGTCGGCCGGCATTATAACATATAATTGATAAATTTCCATTGAAGACAAAACAGGATTTCCAGAAAAAAGGTGGAAAATGAAAGAAGTGATCATCACCGAAGAACCCATTGCGCTCTGCAACCTGCTCAAGCTCGAAAACCTCACCGCAAGCGGCGGGGAGGCCAAGTACGTGATTGGCCAGGGCATGGTCCGGGTCAACCAAAACACCGAAACCCGAAAGCGCAGAAAAATCTTTTCCGGCGACCTGGTGGAATTTGCCGGCCGGCAGTTCCGGGTCCGGGTGGGGGGAAATGATTCAGCTTGACTGCGGGTGCGTTTGTACATACAATAGACATACCAATCCATTAAACGGAGGCTGAAATGAAAGCCAAAAACCAGCGGGTATCCCTTCGCACCACCCAGGCCCAGAAAACATTGCTCTGCCGGGCTGCTGAAATCAAGGGAACCAGTTTTTCCGACTTTGTTCTTGAAAGTGCATGCCGGGCCGCCGAGCATGCCCTGCTGGATCAGCGGCTGTTTTTCCTCGATGATGACAGCTTTGCCAAATTCCGGGAAACCCTTGAAAGACCGGCTGTATCAAAACCGGAAATCGACAGACTTTTCAGGGAAAAACCGCCTTGGGAACAAACATAGCCCCGCCTGCAGCGCTTGAAAAACATCACCGGGCAGACGATTTTGACTGCGGCGATCCTGTCTTAAACCAATGGCTGGCCGATTACGCCTGGATGAATCAGCAGTCCAGCACATCCAAAACATTTGTCCTTTGCCGGGAGGATCACCAGGTGATCGGATATTACAGCCTGGCTGCGGGGGCCGTGGCCCACGAACAGGCCTCGTCCCGGATCAAAAAAGGCCTTTCCAGAAACCCCGTACCGGTGGCGATCCTTGCAAGGCTGGCTGTTGACCGCAGGTGGCAGGGATACAAGATCGGCCGATGGCTGTTAAGAGACGGCCTGATCCGAACCGTCAACATATCCGCCCAGATCGGAATCCGTGCGATTCTGGTGCATGCCAAAGACGACAACGCCCGGAAATTTTATACCCATCACGGATTTGAAGCCTCTCCGGTGGACCCATTGATGCTCATGCTGCTGTTAAAGGATATCAAAAAGGCTCTTGCCCATGAACCCCCTGTTTGAAGAACTCGATTTTCGCGACACCCCCATGGGCGAGCTGGTGCTGCGGCGCAGGCGGGTGATGGCCCTGAAGGGCAAAATCATCTACGAAGTCAAGCTCAATGATGAGTATCTCATGTCCAGCCTGTTTTATGCCGCAGAAGCCGCCCTGGCCGAAACCGCGCTTGCCGGGCTTTCCGGCAGCGACTGGGACGTTGCCGTGGGCGGGCTGGGCCTGGGATACACGGCCGCGGCCGCCCTGGAATTTGAGCAGGTCCGCCGCCTTGTGGTCATCGAGGCCCTGGCGCCGGTCATTGACTGGCACCGTCAACATCTTGTGCCAAACGGGGCGGTCTTGTGCCATGATCCGCGCTGCCAATGGGTGCACGGGGATTTTTTTGCCCTGTGCCGGGCCGGGGCGCTGGACCCGGATGCACCGGAGCGGCGATTTGATGCCATCCTCCTTGATATCGACCACAGCCCGGAAAACTGGCTGGATGCCGGCCACGGTGAATTCTACACCGCAGCCGGCCTAAACCGGCTCCGATCCCTGCTCAAACCCGGGGGCGTGTTTGCCCTGTGGTCCAATGACGCCCCCTGCGAGGCGTTTGTCCAGACCCTGTCTGCGGTGTTTGACCAGGTGGAGGGCCGCACCATCTGTTTTGACAACCCCCTGCAGCAGACCGTGTCTGAAAACGGCATCTACCTGGCACATCGCAGGACCGCTTAGAAGTATTCCGGCTGCATCTCCACAGTGGGCCGGTCATCGGCCATGAGGCGCTTTTCCAGGCCCTCGGTTTTGGGCAGTTCATAGCCGAAAAAATAGCGCAGGGCAAACATCTTGCCGGCGTAAAACCCCTTGTCCTTTTTCTTCGGGCCCTTTTCCAGGGCGCTTTGGGCGGCCACGCCCTGGGCCAGCCACTGCCAGGCGATGGTGACAATGCCGAAATACTCCAGATACAGGGTGGCATCGGCCAGAAAGGCTTCAGCCCCCTGAGTTTGCGCAACACCGGCCTGATGTTGCGTCACCTGCTCCAGCCGGCCCACGGCGTCTTCCAGTTGTGCGGCAAAACCCTCCAGTTCCGTTATTTTTCCGGCCCCGGCAATGGTCTGGCGCAGCTGCTCAGTGTAATACGCAAATGCCTTTCCCTGCTGCATCATGACCTTTCTGCCCAGAAGGTCCATGCCCTGGATGCCCGTGGTACCTTCGTGGATGGGATGAATCCGGCAGTCCCGGTAATACTGCTCCAGGGGATAGTCATCGCAGAAACCCGATCCCCCAAGACACTGCAGGCCCTGGCTGATGGCCGAAATGCCGGTCTCCGA
>JAGTVF010000065.1 GCA_018224315.1 Desulfobacterales bacterium
AAAAACAGCAGATGCCAAACCTGAGACCATTACCATCATTATCAATGATCTCCCGAAGATCAATATCGCCAAAGCGGGCAAATCTATGGCCGAAACAGTGAAGTAAACCGCTTTTTGAACTGAAAAATCCTGGCCGTTTATCTCCGGCATGATCCCGATTGATGCCCCGTGACGGGACTCAAAGCACCGTCACCCCATCAGGCCGCTTTTCTCCAGGCCGTCGAAGACAAACTGCAGGGCCAGGGCGCACAGCAGGACCCCCAGCACCCGGGTGAGCACATGCGCCCCCGTAACCCCCATGTAATGCTGAATCCGGGATGCGGTCAGAAGGCAAATCAGGGTCAGCGCCATGATGGCCAGCAGTGCGAATATCACGACCACTTGGGCCAGAAGATCTCCGGCTGACCTGCTCATCATGAGAACCGATGCGCTCATCGCACCGGGTCCGGCCAGCAGGGGCGTGGCCACCGGGAAAATGGAAATATCAGCCCGGTTCCGGGCTTCGCGGCTCTCGGCCTCGGTGACCGAAACGCCTCCGGAACTTCGGGCGAACACCATGTCGATACCGATCAGCAACAGCAGTATCCCCCCTGCCGTATAAAAGGCCGCTATGGAGATACCGAGAAGTGAAAGCACTGTCTCGCCGGCGACAGCAAACAAAAGAAGGATTCCGCTGGCCACCATCGTACCGCGCCAGGCCATGCTGCGGCGCCGATCGGGTTCCATCCCCGATGTCAGTACCGCAAAGATGACCGCCACATCAATGGGACCGATGGTGACAAAGAACGTGGCCAATGCAAAGACGCCTATCTCCCACATGATCCTGCTTCCTCAGCCGGCAACGATTTTTCATGCCCGGGCACAGAACATGTTGCCCCAAAAACCGCAACATTCCAAAACAATTCAATAAATTCCGACAGATGCTGTTCAAAAGGGTTGCACCCCGTTTGACGATCGGGCCGGAAGTCATCAGGATGTTTCTTTTCATCCATTATGCCGGATCATCGGGCCGGGTCAGCTCACAGCTCAGCTCCCAAAGTTTCTGCCGCGCCTGTGTGTTGTGGGCCTGGGCCATGGGTTCGGCCCGCACTTTGCCGTTGAAATACGCACCGGTCACGTTCTGGAGTTCTGCGGATGCGGCCAGATACTCTACCGCATCCGCCCCCTGGTCCACCGGGTCCATGGAACCGCTGAAGTAATCGGTTTCCAGGACCATATTGGTTGGCATCAGGGTTGCCGGATGCAGGCAGTTGACCGTAATCTCGCTGTCTTTTAACTGCCGGGCAAGATCGAATGTAAAAAGGATCATGGCAAGCTTGCTTTGCCGGTATGCCCTTAAGCCGTCATATCCGTTTTCAAGCATCACATCGTCAAAATCAATGGACTGCTGGCCGGCCGAGGCCACGTTCACAATGCGCGAAGGTGCCGAATCCCGCAACAAGGGCAGCAGCCGGTGGGTCAGCAGAAAGGCCGCCAGGTAGTTGACCGCAAAGCGCAGCTCATGGCCGTCGCGGCTTTTCTCCCGGACAGCTCCGGCCGGCCCGGGTCCGATGCCCGCGTTGTTGATCAGCACATCCAGACGATTTTCATTGGCCCGGATGTACCCGGCAAGTGCTCTGACTTCATCCAGGCTTGAACAATCCGCATTGTAGTAGCTGATCTCAGGATTGCCCGAAGCATCCCGGATCTCTTCGGCCGCGGCCCTGCCTTTCTGCGGACTGCGGCCATGCAGAATCACGCGGGCCTTTCGGAAAGCCAGATCCAGCGCGACCTTTTTTCCCAGGCCGTCTGTTGCCCCGGTAATCAGTATCGTCTTGTTCTCAATCGCCTGCGCCTGCGTCACAAAGCACCTCCTTTTGTAAAAATACGGTGACAGCCGGTAAATGTCAACAAATCAGCAGAATCCGGGCAGTGGACATGGGGCCGGCGGCCGCAATTCACGAAATTCAATTTGCTATGTTTTATTTTTTTAATAAAAACAATTAAAAAGATATTTTTAGTTAATATCTATTTGTTTTTTTTATATTTTTTATAAAATTTGAAAAATCAGTCAAATAAAAATTAGGCCTTTACAAACAGATTAAATTGAGATATGTACAGAAACTTCAAAAACAACTACCTAATATTATAGTATTATTGATGCTTTCAAATCCAAAAAACTGATCAAATAAACCCTTGGAAATGAAATAGTTTTTTGGCTTTTAACAGTCAGATAAAGCATCAAAGCCCGTTTTTTTTGAATTCAATTCAAAATATAAGAAATTTTCAGTAAAAAAGGAGAGATAAAAATGAATAAGGATTTAGAAGAAAACAAAGATTTTCCCAAACCCAGTCTGTTCATGGCAATTCTTCCGGTTGCCCTGACTTTGGGCTTGATGGCTGTACAGCTGCTTGTTTTTGATGCATTTATCCCCCATGTGCCGTTGGCCATCGGTATTGCCATTGTTGCGATTCTGGCCTGGTCACAGGGCTATAAATGGAAAAATATGGAAGAAGGGCTTTTCCACGTGGTTTACCTGGGGCTGCAATCCATTGCCATTCTCACGATCGTGGGCATGATCATCGGCACCTGGATGCTCAGCGGGACTGTGCCGGTGATGATCTACTACGGGCTGCAGGTGATCAACCCCACCTTTTTTCTGCTGGCGGCCATGATCATTTGTGCCATTGTTTCTGTTTCCCTGGGCACTTCCTGGGGAACCATGGGAACCGTGGGCATTGCCCTGGTGGGCATCGGCCAGGGGCTGGGCGTGCCCATGCCCCTTACCGGCGGGGCCATTGTTTCCGGTGCTTTTTTCGGCGACAAGATGTCGCCGCTCTCCGATACCACCAATCTGGCCCCGGCTGTTACCGGAACCAATCT
Source organism: Desulfobacterales bacterium (assembly GCA_018224315.1). Taxonomy (GTDB): domain Bacteria; phylum Desulfobacterota; class Desulfobacteria; order Desulfobacterales; family Desulfosalsimonadaceae; genus Desulfosalsimonas. The sequence continues at coordinate 2,864 of JAGTVF010000065.1, forward strand.
GTTTAAACATATCAAAAACATGATGCCCACAGCAGTGCCGGCCATGCTGATTGCCGGGGTGATTTACATACTTCTGGGACTGCGGTTTGCCGGAGAGCCCATGGTGGCAGAAAATATCACCCAGATCACCGGCACTCTGGCCGATACATTCACGCTACATCCCCTGCTGCTGCTGCCGGCCGTTTTGGTCATCACCCTGGCGGTTCTGCAATTTCCGGCCATTCCGGTTCTTTTTGTGGGTGTTGTGGCCGGCGGACTGGTGGCCGTAATCGGCCAGGGCGCAAGTGTAAAAGAAATCTTTGCCGTAATGCAAAGCGGCTTTCAAAGCAGTACCGGCGTGGAGACAGTGGATGCCCTGCTCAGCAAGGGCGGGATTCAATCCATGATGTGGGTGATTTCCCTGCTGCTTATTGCCCTGGGTTTTGGGGGGATTCTGGAGCGCACCCGCTGTCTGGAAGTGATCCTGCACAGCATTGTCGGGTTTGTGAAGAGCCGTTTCGGCCTGGTGACATCAAGCACATTGTCCGCATTTGGCACCAATATCATCACCGGCGATCCCTATCTGGCCATTGCCCTGCCCGGACGCATGTTCGGCCCGGCTTACCGGGGCAAAAACCTGTCTGCGTTAAACCTCTCCCGCTCCCTGGAAGAAGGTGGAACTTTGATGAACCCCCTGGTTCCCTGGAGCGCAGGCGGCGCCTTTGCCACCGGTGCCCTGGGCATTGAGACCCTGGCTTACGCACCGTTTGCCTTTGCCTGCTGGCTTTCTCCGCTTATTGGCATCACCTACGCGGCTTTCAACAAGTTTATGCCCATGGCCACCGAAGAAGAGCAAAAGTCATGGGTTGAAGATGAAGAATACATCATGATTGGCGGCCAAATGATACCCGGAAGCGAGTTTGACGCCAAAAACTTTGAAAAGGATCTCGACAAAAAACGCAAAAAAATCAGAGCGCATAAAAGGCCGAGTTATGCCTACGCAGCCGCCTCCGGCAACTAGCCGGCAAGACCGGGCCAGCCTTTGTGCGGCTTAAAGCAGACAGACGACAATAGCGCCCCATTGAGAGCCCTGGCTTTCAATGGGGCGCTTTTTTTTCGGCAACCTCTCCGTTTCAGCATCACCGAAGAAATTTTCAATATTTAATGGCAGCCCGCTTGCGCCATGTTTATGATATTGATTGAAACAGCAAAATGCTGAATAAACGACAAAAAAAATGGAGGGGTACTCATGGATCCAAAAGATTATTGCAATTCAATGGCAGCAGAACTGACCGCATGGAAGGCCAAGCTATTTGACGTAATCGCCAGGACAGACAAAATGAGCACTGAGCAAAAGGGCAAGGTCTGGGAATATTTTGGAGAAATGAAGATTATCATCCAGGACATTGAGGACAAAATCGAGTCCCTTCGCACAGAATGCCCGTCTGACTGGAGCCCGCAAAAAAAAGAAATTGAAAACGCTCATGTGGATGTGCGTTCCAAGTACGATGAAACCCTTGATTATATCGGGAAAGCATCACCGATGTCCGTTCCCGGCTAACGATTTGGCAGCACGCTTTATTGCTGGGCCCACGCCTGCTTCCGTTCTTCAGGCGTGGGTTTTTAATTGCAAGCGCCACACTGCCCCAGCCTTATCAAAAAGCGCTGCCCCCATCCATTTACAACTGCGACTGAACCGAGGCCATTTTGCCGGCAAGGCCATTGGTGCGGTCTTTGCGGTAGTCGGCCTTTATGGTCAGATAAATGCGATCGCAGTCTTTTTGCAAGTCTTTAAAACATTGATCCACAACCTCGATCACCTCCGGCCACTGGCCTTCGATGCAGGTGCCCATGGGGTTTGATTCATAAGGCAGGCCGCTGCTTTTGATGATTTTAACGGCCCGGGCCACATAGGGGCTGACGCTGACGCCTTTGTCCATGGGAAAGATGGAAAGTTCCACAATAACACTCATAAAGCCCTCCTTTTCAATGGTTTTCCACCAAGGTAACGGCAGCCGTTTTTTTATGCAAGCAACCAGGAGACAAAAACGCTTCATCCTTGACAAGAGGTTGTTCTGCCATTAGAATGAATATTCGTTCTAATGGCAAAAAAATCATCGTTCAACCATTAAGGAAAGTTTTATGGCAGAAGCATGTCCCATCTCCTTTGAGACGATCAATGAAAAAGTGGCAAGGGTCAATGCCGCACTGACGGTGCTGTGCATGCTGGTATTTGTGCTAACCCCCTTTAAGGCCGTTATCCTGATTCTTGGCGCGGATCTGCTCATCCGGGGATTTTTAAAACCCGGCTACAGTTTTTTCAGCCTGTTGAGCCGAAGCATACTCCGGGCCCTCAATGCTCAACCGGCAATGACAAACGCCGGCCCCAAAATTTTTGCTGCAAAAACCGGG
>JAGTVF010000066.1 GCA_018224315.1 Desulfobacterales bacterium
AATAATTGAAGGACTGGAGCGGCGCTATCAAAACGTCAAAGTGGTGGATAAGGGATGCTGTTTTAACCGAAACCTTCTGGAGGCAATCGAACTCGGCCACATGCTCGAAATTGCAAAAGTGGTGGCAATGGGCGCCCTTGCAAGGGAAGAAAGCCGCGGCGCCCACTTTCGGAAGGATTTTTCCGAAAGGGATGATCAAAATTTTCTTTATCACACCTTGTTCAGATACAAAGACGGCGGAACAAAACCTGAATTTTTAAAAAAACCGGTTTCCATAACGCGCTTTGAGCCAAAGGAAAGAAAATACTAGCACAATTCAGGTAGCTGTCTTATGACAACCGTCACGGGAGAACAGGTTTATGAAAACCACATTCATTGTATTCAGATACGATCCTGCCAAAGACGCCCGGCCCCGTTACGACGAATACGAGGTAGAGGCAGAGGGCACGGACAAGATTCTGGATTGTCTCAACAAAATCAGATGGGAGCAGGACCCGACCCTTACCTACAGGTACTCCTGCGCCCACGGCATATGCGGCTCTGATGCGCTTGTGATAAACGGAAACATTGAGCTGGCCTGCCAGAAGCTGGTCCGGGATTTCAAGACCGCAGGCCATTTTATCATTGAACCCCTTCCGCTTTTTACGGTGATCAGGGATCTTGTGGTGGATCTTGAGCCTTTTTTTAAAAAATACCGTCATGTGCAGCCCTTCCTGATCAACAGCCAGGACCCCCCTGAAACTGAAAGACTTCAGAACAGCGAAAATCAGGCATTTATCGAGCCGTCTTTGCGGTGCATCCTTTGCGGGTCTTGTACGGCCTCCTGCCCGGTCAACCGGGCAAACGAAAACTACGCGGGGCCTGCCGCCCTTTTAAGGGCATTCAGGTATGTTTTTGACTCCAGGGACACGGCCACCCGGGAAAGGCTTCGGCAGCTTGACACCAAGGATGGGGCATGGGGATGCCGGAACATGTGGTGGTGCACGGATGTGTGCCCCAAAGAAATCCCTGTCACCAAATGCATTGCACAAATCAAACGGCTGATAAAGGAAAACAAAAAACCGGAGCCTTCATAGAGCCATGGCCCCCGAATTTTCCCAAAACACAGGCATGACAAGGAGACGTCAATGTTTGAACTCAAAAAGCTCCCGAAAAAAGATATCGGCAGCGCGCTGGAAAAAGCCCGGTGCTACAGGTTTCTAAACGAGCCCAGGGAAGCCGAGTCCATTTGTCTTGACATCCTGGACGTGGAACCGGAAAACCAGCAGGCCCTGATAACCCTGATTCTTTCCCTGGCAGATCAGTTTTCAGGCGAGCTCAGTGCTGAGTTCTCAAGGGCCAAAGCACTTCTGCCCCGTTTGAACACCAACTTTCATCAGATATATTATGAGGCGATTATCAGCGAAAGACGGGCAAAGACACACCTGAACCGCGGCGGACACGGATCCGGAAACATGGCCTACAAATGGCTGAAAAAAGCTATGGATCTCTACGAGAAGAGCATAAGCATGGATCCTCAGGGAGATCAGGAGGCGGTTCTGCGGTGGAATGCGTGCGCGCGGCTGATCATGCGTTCTTCCAGCCTGAAGCCCTCGGATGAAAGTGGAGAAGAAATTATGCTTGAATAAACAGGCCAAACATTGCGGAACGAAAAAATCACGCCGTTGCCCCGGGAGTCAACCACAGTGAAGAACGCCTCTTTTCACCCGCCGCCGCTTCGCCTTGCCTGGCTCATGTGGGCCATGGCTGCGCTGTTTTACCTGATGGCATTTTTCCAGCGGGTGGCCCCGGCAGTGATGACAAATGAGCTCATGCGGGATTTTGATATCAGTGCGGCCGCCCTGGGCCAGCTTTCGGCATTTTATTTCTACAGCTACGTGGCCATGCAGATCCCCACGGGCATCCTGGCAGACACCCTGGGCCCCCGGCGGCTGCTTGCCGCAGGCGCTCTGATCGCAAGCCTTGGCACAGTCCTGTTTGCAGCCGCACCGGGATTTTTATGGGCCGGCCTGGGCCGGCTGCTGATCGGCGGATCCGTAGCCGTGGCCTTTGTGGGGCTGCTTAAGCTGGCGGCCAACTGGTTTGCACCCCGGCTTTTTGCCGCTGTTACCGGAATGACGCTTTTTTCCGGCATCATCGGGGCCGTGTCAGCGGGCCCGCCCCTTCGCATGCTCATGAACCTCTACTCCTGGCAAAGCATCATGCTGGGAATTGCCGGGGTTACGCTCGCTATTGGCGTTATGATCTGGCTGTTTGTCAGCGATGATCCCGGCAGCAAAGGCTATGCCGGCCCGACGGCCCCGCAGCAGGACTCCGGCGGAAACGTTGCACCAAGAAACATCAGAAAAGACCTGGCCGAAGTGTTTGCCGCCCGCAACACCGGCCTGCTTTTTTTTATACCCGCCGGGATCGTGGGGGCCACCCTGACATTTGCCGGGCTTTGGGGCGTGCCCTACCTTGCCACCCATTACCGCATGTCAACCGCCGATGCTTCTATGCTGACATCAGCCCTGCTGGTGGCCTGGGCCGTTGGCGGACCGGTGTTTGGCTCGATGTCAGACCGCCTTGGCCGGAGAAAACAGCTTTATCTCATCGGATGCAGTCTGTGCCTGGTCGGCTGGTCCATTCTGTTGTTCATGCCCGGCATGCCGGTATACGCCCTGATTGCCGTTTTGCTGACAACGGGTTTCTGCTCGGGATGCATGGTAATCAGCTTTGCCTTTGTCAAGGAGTCGGTTCCCCTGCGGCTTGCCGGCACGGTATCGGGAGTGATCAACATGGGCGTGATGGCCGGCCCTATGCTGCTGCAGCCCGCTGTGGGCTGGGTGCTGGACAGATGCTGGCAGGGCGGTATTGCAGACGGAGTGAAAATATATTCCCTGGCCGCTTATCAGAAAGGCTTCAGCCTGATGCTGGCATGGGTGGCAATCTCTTTTGTGCTTCTGTTTTTCACACAGGAAACCTGGTGCCGCCAGCAGGCTTGAAACCTTTCGGAAAAGTGGTTTTTGATTAAGGCATCATACGATTATTCGAACATCAGTGAAAAAATTGTCTTGACTGTCGGGACCGCCATGAGACAAATGTTAAAAATGCGCAAACACTGTTAATTTCACAGCCCAAAACGCAACGGTTTTTGCACAAGTTTCTGCATATGGAAATGTGCATCATTGAAGGCACAATACAGGACGAATCTTATGGGCAAAAAGAATCTTCAGCACAATATCAATGAAAAACGAAGGTATCCCCGAATTAATACCTCGAGTTTTATTGAATATATTTTGTTTGATGAAAAGGAAAACAGGCTTGATCGCGGGGAAGGACGAAAGTTGAACCTGAGTCAGGGCGGGGCCCTTTTGGAGAGCCAAAAACCCCTGCTGGGTTCGTATGTTGTCCTTGTCATACCTGTCTTCAAAAAAAACAATCTCCAAGTAAAAGGCCGCATCGTATATACCCGCAAGCCCGATAATTCCAGTTTTTATCTTACCGGGATAGAGTTTACCGAGGCCGGGGATGAACAGATAAATGACCTTATCGCCTTTGTAAAAGCCTACAACTCCTGCACAAAAGTTATGGTCATCGACGATGACCCAACAACGCGCTTCTTTTTGGAAAATATTTTGCGAAAGCGTGACTTTCAAATATGGCAGGCTGAAAACGGCAAGGTTGCGCTGAATGAAATCAGCGCTGCACAGCCCGACCTCATCATCTCTGATGTCATGATGCCGGAAATGGGCGGTTTTGAGCTCTGTGAAAAACTGCGCAAGTCACCGGACACCGCTGACATTCCGTTTATCTTTCTTTCAGTAAAAGATGACCCTGTGGATCAGCTAAAAGGTTTGCGCATGGGGGCGGACGAATATCTGGTGAAGCCGTTTAAACCGGCCGATATTTTGCAGGCCGTTAACAAGGTGATGGAAAAGACCGCCCGGCTCCGGGG
>JAGTVF010000067.1 GCA_018224315.1 Desulfobacterales bacterium
AACGAAATTACTGCAGCCGGATTTGCTGTACCCACACGGCCAAGTCCGCCATCTCGCTAAAGGAGCAGAACCCGGATATGAACGTCTATGTGCTTTACCGGGATATCCGCACCTACGGCGCCAAGGAGGACTTTTATACAAAGGCCAGAAAACTCGGGGTCAAGTTTATCCGCTATGACCCAAAAGACAATGTGCCGGAGGTCTATCAGGAGGATGCGGCCTTGAAGGTCCGGGTCACCGATCCCGTCCTGGGTCTGCCTGTGGTCATTGACACGGATTACCTGGTGCTGGCCGCAGCCATTGAGGCCAACGAGGTCTCGGATCTTGTCGGCCTTTTCCGGTGCGCCACCAACCAGGACGGGTTTTTAAACGAGGCCCATCCCAAGCTCCGGCCCGTGGACCTGGCCGTGGACGGCCTGTTTATGGCCGGCATGGCCGCATACCCGAAAATGATCGAAGGAGCGATTTCCCAGGCCCGGGCCGCGGTTTCCCGGGCCGGGGTGATTCTTTCCAGAAACCGGATGTATCTGGATGCGGTCAAGTCCTATGTCACCGAGCAGTGTGACGGATGCGCCATATGCCTGGATGTGTGCCCCTATGACGCCATTTCCCTCACAGAGCAGATCGAAAACGGCAAATCCGTCAAAAAGGTCAGCACGGAAGCGGCCCTGTGCAAGGGCTGCGGGCTTTGCGAAGCCACGTGTCCCAAGCAGGGCATTGCGGTTTACAGCTTTACCAATGACCAGCTCCGGGCCCAGGTGCGCGCGGCCCTGGATCTGCCAAATTAAAACAAATGAATGCAATCGACAAAAGAGGCGAGACCATGTCTGAATCATTTGAGCCGAAAATCATCGGTTTTCTGTGCAACTGGTGCGCATATGCCGGCGGGGATCTGGCCGGGGTCATGCGCATCCAGTATCCAACCAACCTTCGGGCCATCCGGGTCATGTGCTCGGGCATGGTGCACCCGGAAGTGGTGGTGGAGGCCCTTGGCAGCGGGGCCGACGGCGTCATTGTCATGGGGTGACACCCCGGGGAATGCCATTACCTGGAAGGTAATGAAAAAGCACTGGCCAGAAGCACTGTGATAAAAACCGTCCTGGAAGACTCGGGCATTGATCCGGAGCGCTTTGCCATTGACTGGGTGTCTTCTGCCGAGGCCCCGCGCTTTGCTGAGGTGGTCACGGCTTTTACCGAAAAAATCCGGGCCATGGGGCCTTGCGAGGCCGACGCCCGGCTGCAGGCGGCCAATTGAGCGTTTTGTCTTTTTTGCCTGTTAAAAAAATTGCCCGGCCAAAGCGGGCTGTTCGCCCACAGGAGGGGGTATGGAGACTTTTTTCGACCTGGTCCAGCAGGTTCAGAAACAGGGATTGTGTCACCGGTGCGGCGGGTGTGTGACTTTCTGCACAGCCGTGAATTTCGGGGCTCTGGAGATAGACGAAGATGGCAAGCCCCGTTACGGGGACATGGAAAAATGCATCGAATGCGGCCTGTGCTATTGCATTTGCCCGGAAATCGATGAGTTTGAGGAGGAAACCCGGCGCAAGGTGTCCTGGAGTGCGCCCAACGGCCGTATCATTGAAACCAGCGTGGTTCGGGCCGCTCAACCGTCGGTGCGGGAAAAAGGCACCGACGGCGGGGTGGTCACAGCCCTTTTGCTTCATCTTTTTGACAACGGCCGCATTGACGGCGCCATTGTCACCAAGCCGGCCGGGCCATTCATGCGCCGGCCCAGCCTGGCCGTGACCCGGGAGGAAATCGAGGAGGCCGCCGGGTTTTATTTTGACACTTCCCACGGCATGAAGCATTTAAGCGATCGGTATGTCACTTATTCCTCCATTGAAGAGTTTGCGCCCATGATGAAAAAAGGCCTTCGCCGGGTGGCCCTGGTGGGCACCCCGTGTCAGATCAAGGCCTTCCGGCGCATGGAGGTCCTGGGCATTGTTCCCGCTGATTCCATTCAGTATAGCCTGGGGCTGTTTTGTTCCGGCAATTTCACCTTTGAGCCGGAAAACCGGGAAAAGCTGGCCAAAGCCCATGGTTTTGCCTGGGACAATGTCAAAAAAATCAATATCAAGGATTCGCTTCTAATCCATCTGGACAATGGCGAGATCCGCTCCATTGCCCTGGAAGATCTGGATTTCATGAAGCGCGTGGCCTGCCGGTACTGTCCGGATTATTCCGCGGAATTTGCCGATATTTCCTTTGGCGGCATCGGCGCCCCCGAGGGCTGGACCACGGTTATGACCCGCACCCCCCTGGGCCGGGCGGTGCTGGCAGATGCCCGGGATGATGCAGTGGAGGAGTTTGACCGGAAGCAAGACCCGGAGTATGCCTCCGGGGCCCTGGCCAAAATGCGGGAGGCGGCGGAGAAAAAAAAGAAAGCCGCCCGGGACAACCGCGGGGAACTGGGCAAAAAGCCGGTGAACATCAAGGGGTAAAGCGGGCCAAACCAATATGCAAACGCGTATTTGAGAGGAAAATCATATGGCAGCAAAAGTGGCAAGCGACTGGTTAAATGCCTGTTCCGGGTGCGAGATCGCCATTGTGGACATGGGCGAGCGGCTTTTGACCGTGCTGGATCTCGTGGAGTTCGTGCACCTGCCCGCGCTAATGGATCACAAGTATTACGGGCAGATGGGCGACGGGGCGCACCTGAGCTTTCCCGAAGCCGATCTGGGCATTATCAGCGGGAGTATCAAAAACGAGGAGCACCTTGAGGTGGCCCTGGAGATGCGCAAAAAATGCGGGGCCATTATTGCCCTGGGCACCTGCGCCACCCACGGGGGAATTCCGGCCCTGGCCAATTCCTGGGACAATGACGCCATGCTGGAACGCTACTATTCCACCGAGACCACCGACGCCTGCGATGCCGTGCCCGCAGACGGTGTGCCGCCCCTGCTGGAAAATGTCTCGGCCCTGGATGAAAAAATTCATGTGGATATTTACCTTCCCGGATGCCCGCCCCATCCCGATCAGGTATTTGGTGCCCTGACCGCGTTTCTGGAGGGAAAAACCCCGGAGCTTCCAACAAAAAGCGTGTGCGACACCTGTCCCACCAAACGGGAGGGTAAGGGCAAAATCGGCAAACTTCGGCGTTTTCTGCAGGCCCCGCAATACAAGGGGGCAGATGAGCCCCTGGACCAAATGCGCTGTCTGCTGGAGCAGGGAATTTTGTGCATGGGTCCGGTGACCCGGGCCGGCTGCGGCGGAGACGGGGTTGTGCCCCGGTGCATCTCCGCCCGGGTGCCCTGCCGGGGCTGCTACGGCCCGGTCATGAAAGGGGGCAACCAGCGGCTGGACATGTTAAATGCCCTGGCGTCAAACGGCATTGACCCGGCATCGCTTCCGGAAACGGTTTCCATGCTCCGGTTTTCCGGCGGGCACGGAATGCTGAAACCGGCCCGCAGATAAAAGGAGGTTTTATGAACCAAACACGCACCATCAAAATTTCGCCCATCACCCGGATCGAGGGTCATGCCTCCATTGCCATTGAGTT
>JAGTVF010000068.1 GCA_018224315.1 Desulfobacterales bacterium
CCGGAGATAACGTGACCATCACGGCCGATCTCATCACCCCGATCGCCATGGAGGAGGGGCTGCGCTTTGCGGTGCGTGAAGGCGGCCGGACCGTGGGGGCCGGTGTTGTCAGTGAAATCATAGAATAAATACGGGACTGTCATGATACCAAACACCAAAATACGAATCCGGTTACGGGCTTACGATCACAGACTGCTGGATCAGTCGGTCCGGGATATTGTCGATACCGCCCGCAAGACAGGCGCCCGGGTGGTGGGACCCATTCCTCTGCCCACACGCGTAAACAAATACACGGTGCTTCGCTCTCCCCATGTCAACAAAAAATCCAGGGAGCAGTTTGAGGTCCGGACCCACAAGCGGTTATTGGACATCCAGGATCCCACCCAGCAGACGGTAGACGCCCTGATGAAGCTGGATTTATCTCCGGGCGTGGATGTGGATATTAAATTGTAGGATAAGGACCAGGTGGCGCAAATGAGCGAAGGAATACTCGGGAAAAAACTTGGAATGACGGGCATATTTGCCAGCAATGGACAATATATGCCGGTGACGGTCATTCAGGCGGGCCCGTGCACCGTAACCCAGATCAAGACCAGGGCCAATGACGGTTATGATGCCCTGCAGCTGGGCTTTAATGAAAAAAAGCAACAGCGGTTGACCAAGCCCTTGAAGGGGCATTTCGATAAAAGCGGCGGCACAGGTTTCTACCGGCTGCGGGAATTTTCCGTCAAAGAACCGGAACAGTTCGAGCCGGGCCAGCAGGTAACCATGGAGATGTTTTCTGTGGGGGATAAGATCAATATTGCCGGAAAAACCAAGGGTCGCGGCTTTTCCGGCGTGACCCGGCGGCACGGCTTTTCCCTGGGCCGAAAGACCCACGGCGGACGCTGCTACCGGATACCCGGCTCCATCGGAAACAGCGCCTGGCCTTCCAAGGTGGCCAAGGGAAAGAAAATGCCCGGTCAGTACGGAAATGTTCGGCAGACCACCAGAAACCTTGAAGTGGTCGATGTCCGCCCGGACCAGAACCTGATCCTTGTAAAGGGTGCGGTGCCAGGTCCGAAAAACGGGATCGTGGAGATCTGCAAGGCGAAAAAGTCGTAAATTCCGGAGGCTGCCAGGACGGAGTTTGGGATCAACGATCAGAAAAGGCCGTCATCACAAGCCGGATGCAATGCAAAGAGGGAGACAATGGCTGTCGTGGAAGTCAAAAATATACAGGGTGAGACCGTATCGGAGATCGACCTTTCCGAGGAGATCTTCAATGTTGAGGTCAAGCAAAGCGTTTTGCACCAGGTGGTTCGGATGCAGCTGGCCAACCGTCGCCGGGGAACGGCCAAAGTCAAGCGCCGCTCCGAAGTCCGGGGCAGCACTCAAAAGATGTTTCGTCAGAAAGGCACCGGGCGTGCACGACGGGGTGACGTGAAAAGTCCCCTTCTCAGAGGCGGCGGTGTGATTTTTGGTCCCGAGCCGAGGGATTATTCATACAAGGTCCCAAAGAAAGTCCGACGCCTGGCTTTGAAAATGGCGCTGTCAGCAAAACTGAAGGACAACGAAATAATTGTGCTTGACGGATTTGCTCTCGATCAGGTAAAGACAAAGGCCGTTGCTTCGACGCTTCAGCGCCTTGAACTGGAAAAACCGTTGATCGTGATTGATCAAAAGGATGCAACCCTGGAGCTGTCCTCCAGAAATATTCCGGGCGTCAAGGTGCTGCGGGTTGAAGGGCTCAATGTCTACGATATTTTGAACCACAAGACCCTGGTTTTGCTGGCACCGTCGCTCAAGGGGATTGAAGGGAGATTGGCTGCATGAAAGACTATCACATCATATTAGGTCCGGTGGATACGGAGAAGACCAATATCGCCCGGGAAGAACTCAACCAGGTGGCCTTTGAGGTGGCCCCGTCTTCCAACCGGGTCCAGGTCCGGAAGGCTGTTGAATCCATATTCGACGTAAAAGTCCGCTCGGTGCGGACCATGCGGGTAAAGGGCAAATTCAAGCGGCGGGGCCGGATTCTGGGCAAGCGCAAGGACTGGAAAAAAGCAATCGTGACACTGATGCCCGGCAGCCGGATTAAATTTTTTGAAGGTGCATAAGCGAAGGTGAAGACCAATGGCGACTAAAAAAGTAAAACCCACGTCTCAAGGACGCCGGTTTCAGACATATTCCACCTTTTCGGAGATTACAAAGAAAGAGCCGGAAAGACAGCTGCTAAAGCCCATTAAGAAAACCGGCGGCAGAAACGCCAACGGCCGGATCACAGCCCGGCACCGGGGCGGCGGCACAAAACGGTTTTACCGGATCATCGATTTTAAGCGGGAAAAGGACGGGGTGCCGGCAAAGGTGGCAGCCATTGAATATGATCCCAACCGGTCTGCCCGCATCGCCCTGCTGCACTACGCAGACGGTGAGAAACGATACATTCTGGCGCCGGCAAAACTTGTCGTGGGCCAGACCGTCCTGTCCGGACCGCAAGCTGAAATCCGCCCGGGCAATTGTTTGCCCCTAAGCCATATACCCCTTGGCACCCATGTGCACAACATCGAGCTGCGCACAGGCCGGGGCGGCCAGCTGGTGAAAAGCGCAGGCGGATTTGCCCAGCTCATGGCCAAAGAAGGCCGTTATGCAACCGTTAAGCTGCCTTCCGGAGAAGTTCGGATGGTGCTGGTGGCCAACCGTGCCACCATTGGTCAGATTGGCAATTCGGATCACTCCAATGTCTCTTTGGGCAAGGCCGGGCGCAAGCGCTATCTCGGTCGCCGGCCCCGGACCCGCGGCGTTGTCATGAATCCGGTGGATCATCCAATGGGCGGCGGCGAAGGCCGCTCCTCGGGCGGTCGTCACCCCTGTTCACCCTGGGGCATGCCGGCAAAGGGCTTTCGAACACGGAAACGCACCAAGCAGAGCGACCGGCTCATTGTCAAGAGGCGCAGGTAATAAGCGAATGGTTATCGCGCATTATTCATACCCAGAACACTGTTGTAACAAGCAGGAGCAATTATGCCGCGTTCGTTAAAAAAAGGTCCCTACGTAGAACCCAAGCTTCACGGCAAGGTGGTTACTTCTCAGGAGGCCCGAAGCGCAAAAGTTATTAAGACCTGGTCCAGGCGATCGACCATCATTCCCGAAATGGTGGGCCTGACCCTGGCGGTGCATAACGGAAAAAAATTCATCCCTGTTTTTGTGACCGAAAATATGGTCGGACACAAACTTGGCGAATTTTCACCAACCCGGACCTTTTACGGTCATGCCGGGGACAAAAAATCCAAAATGAAGAAGTAGTCAATCGTAAAACGAATCGAGGATGCGGATATGGATGTGAAGGCGTCAGGCAAATACATGCGCATATCACCGC
>JAGTVF010000069.1 GCA_018224315.1 Desulfobacterales bacterium
CAGATCCTCAATGCCGGGGCTGACAAGGTTTCCACCAGCAGCGCGGCGTTTCGCAAACCCGAATTGATCCCGGAAATGATCCGGGCTTTCGGGGCGGACAAAGTCACCGTGGCCATTGACGTGGACCAGAACCCGGCCATGACCTCGGGATATGAAGTGTATGTGGACGGCGGCCGCACGGCCACGGGGACAGACGCCATTGAGTGGGCCAGGCGCGTGGAGGGATACGGGGTGCCCGTGATTCTGCCCACCAGCAAGGCCGGTGACGGGGCCCGTACCGGATATGACCTGCCGGTGATCCGGGCCATGCGCCAGGCCGTGTCCGCCAAAATCGTGGCCTCGGGCGGGGCCGGGGAAATGCAGCATTTCCATGAAGCTGTCAAAGCCGGGGCAGCCGTTTTGCTGGCCGCCTCGGTGTTTCATTTCGGCATCATTGACATCCGGGAGTTAAAAACCTGGCTGCAAAAGCAGGGCGTGCCGGTGCAGTTATAGATTTTCTGCCGGATTTTTGAATTTCAGGGACCGGATTTTAAAAATTGTCTTCGCTTGCCCGGTGCGGGCAGTAAACGATCACCTGCTGATTTTCTGCATCCACCCGGATGGCGGCGTTCGGATACATGGAGTACCAGATCCCGATGGGATTTCCCTCTGGATCCAGAATCTGAGCGCCGCGGCCCGAATCAAACCGGTCCCAGACCCGGGGTTCCCAGATAAAATCCACCCTGTGGGCAAAATCCCTGTTGTTGGGGGTCACCTCCTGCCAGAGATGCAAGTCAAAGCCATAGGCCGGATCAAGGCCCACAATGGCATAGGGCATGTTGGGCCGGCCGCAGACATAGTAGCGAAAATCATCCGGAACCCGATTGTCCTCAAACATCTGCGTGACCCCGGCGTCGGTTTCCAGACGCCCCCACTGCCCGGCAGCGCATCCGCAGACCAGGACCGCGGCCAGGACAACAGCCGCGGCAGGTTTGGGGCTGAGGCGTAACCACTGCATTGGATCATCTCCCTCTTTGTGAGTATCTGCCTGTTTTTACAGTATAGAAGATCCCAGGTGCAGACGTTTTTTGAGTTCCTGTTCAATGCCATCCAGTGCGGAAAACCCCGATTCGGTTTCATCAATGGCGCCGCCTGTTTTTTCTGAAATGGCCTGGTTTAATTTCTGCTGCATCTGTGCCCGGTGTTTTTCAAGATCCCGGGACAGGGAGGCTTTTAAAACATCGCCAAGGCCGGAATCAATGCTGATCTCGGGTTGTGTCAGGGTCCCGCCAAGGGTTGCGGCCACATCAAAAGACCGGATATCGCCCAGCGCAGATGCCAGGGCCTGTACCAGGAAATGTTTTTTTTCCCCGGAATTTACATCAAATCGGGCGGCGCTGACATCAGCGGCCATCTCTGCGTCGAGTTGATCGCCGGCAATCCGGATTTTTCCGTCAACCGCATCGAGGGAGGCTTTGCTCAAAACAACCGACATACTGTCTTCATCCATCAGCTGCAAACCGCTGAGTGCATGGTCCCGGATTTGGAAATCCGCCCTGTCGCTGGGATTTTCCGGATTGGTGCGGTCCAGACGGCCGTTGATTTCTATCCTGCCGGCATCTTCAGCCCCGGTGCCGGCAAAATCAAACTCCAGGGGGCGGCCCAGCACCCGGGGATCGGAGGCAATGTCCCGGATCTGTCCGGAAACATCCATGCCGCCCATATCCGCAGATACCCGGGCGATTTTGATCCAGTACCCGGGAACCGGCCGGCGGGAGGCAAATCTGACGTCAATGCCTTCTCTCCTCTGGGGCTTTTCGCTCTCCCGGGATTTTTTCATCATGGCCGACACATGGGGTGAAAGCCGCAGATACCAGCTCAGGCCGTTTTCCACCCACCCGGCATATTTGGGACCAAGGATCAGGGCGGACATGTTGCCGATGCCCTCTGGGGAAAGGGCGTATTTATCCGTGAGCCGCCTGGCATCCCGGCCCGGCGCGGCCCGCAGATCCGCAAGCCGGCTTTGCAGTTTTGCACGGGTTTCAGTCAGATCCTGGCGGGTTTCGCGCAGGGACTGGAGATCGGCCTGAATGTCTTTTCTTATTTCGCCGGCCTCCCCGGCCCGGCCCAGGGTCCCGAGCAGACCGCCGTCGCCGCCTGCGCCTTTAAGCGCATTGATGCGCTTTTTGTAGTCAGCAAAAGTCTCCTGGTCCGGCAGGCTCTCCAGCCTTTGGGAAAAGCGCTGCCTGGCATCGGCGATTTCCTGCTGCAGGGTTTCAGCCTGTTTCAGGGTCTCAAGCTGCTCGTTTTCAATAATTTGTCTGGCGCGGTCTGCGGTGGCCGAAGGCAGACGGCCGAGCTTCTCACGCATTTTTTCGGCCACAGCGGTTTCTGGTTCTTCGGAAGTTTTTTCCTTTTTGGCAATGGCACCGGAGGTTTTTCTGGGCTTGTCAAATCCCACTCCAGTGGCGGACAAATCCTCCACTACCTTGTTGCCCTTGATGATTTCGCCGGTGTTGAAGTTCATCCGGATTCTTTCGGCCACAACAGCATTGCGCATGGGCGAATTCGGATTGGTCACCTGCAGGCCGGAAATCTCCAGTCCCAGGGGGAAAAGGCTCAGATCGGCATCCGCTACCGCCACCCGGGCGCCCACGGCTTTTGTCCCGGTTTTCTCAATCATGTGCCGAACCGCAAAGTCCACCATAAGCAGCCAGACAGCAGCCCCGAGCGCCACTATGACAAAAAACGCGGCCAGGCCGGGCCATCGGATAAAACGACTCATACAGAACTCCTCCATCCGGAAACAGTTTGATAGGCTGCGTAGATCCGCGATCCCTTGACCATCTGGGCCAGGCGGGTTTTTTGAATCCAGGCCAGAAAATGCTGCCTGTAGCGGCGGATCAGAAAATTAAACAGGAAATACAGGGGGACGGCCAGCACCAGGGCGATCACAAACCCGCCCATGACAATGCTATTGTTAAACCCGGTCAAGCGCCAGAAACCTGAATCATAGAGCGTGCTCCAGAAACCCTCCAGGGCCCCGGCGGATAAAACCGCCATGCCAACAGCGTGCAGCAGGGGATCAATGATAAAAGCCACTGCTGAAAAAACCATCCACCCCAGAATAAAGCCGGTGATATTGACGCGCAAAACCAGCACCAAAAAAACCAGAACCAGATGCTGCAGGGTCATCAAGGGCATGAAGGCAAAAAACATGGCCAGACACAAAGCCGCACTGATCTGACCGGGATCGGTCTCGGCATTTAAAACTTTCAGCAGCTTTGCCAGCAGAGTCATCATTGCTGCGCTCCCTTTTAAATAGTTGTCAGTTCAATTTATCCGGCTGTTTTGCCTTGAAATAGACATGCCGTATGGTATTTTTAAAAAAATATTATACGTTTTTCCGCCATTCCGCAGAACCCGAACACAAAAAAACAGGCAGAGCCGGATGATCACCGTCACTGAAGAACTTGCCATCCCGGAAAACGAGATCTGGTTTACCGCCTCCGGCAGCGGGGGGCCGGGGGGGCAGCATGTCAACAAAACAAGCTCCAGAATCACCCTGTGGTTTGATGTGGCCGCTTCCCCCAGCCTGGGCCCGGAACAAAAAGAGCGCATCCAACAGCGCTTGCCCACACGCATCAATAAAAACGGCCTGCTCCACATCTCGGCCCAGCGTCACCGCAGCCAGGCAGCCAACCGGGAACAGACCATTGAACGCTTTGCACAGCTTATGGCCGATGCCCTGGAAGAAACACCGGCACGCAAAAAAACCCGAATTCCGCGGCGCGCGAAAAAACGCCGCCTGGAGAACAAAAAACACCTGGGCCGCAAAAAGCAGCTGCGCACAAAAATCCCCTCTGATGAACAATGATGTACCGGTCAATCCACCGGAAACATTCAAACCTCAATTTGGGTCAAATGCAGAGAACTCCGGACGGCCTTGGTTTTACCGCAAGCCAAATTCCTCTAAAGAGACCAATCAAAATGAGTTCCAGCAGCAGGGAAACAAGAAATGCCGCACCCAGTCCCCATGCAATGGCACGCGGACTCAACGGGACAGAGTAGGAATACTGCTCAAATGTTTCAGCCAAAATCTCATCATTGTGAAAAAACAGCAGATGAAAACCCGACCGGTACCAGGGCCCGGACATGGCCGCCTGCTGGGCCGATAGCATTTGGAAGCGCCGGTGAAGTTCATCCACACTCCGGGCATCATGGACAAAAACCGGATCCGGGCTTTTTTTGTAATGGGAGATCAGTGCTTCGAGGCTGCCGTCAAAATACCGGTCTGCTGTCTGCTGAAACCCGCTGAGGTTGATACGGATTTCGCGGAAATGAGCATCCACCCGTTTCCGGTACTGATCCATCACCGCCGGAAACTGCACTCCCACCATAAGCGCACAGGCAAACACCATGATCCGGAAATACCCTCTTGCCACAAAACGCTCCCTGCTTTATGCTGCGATCCGTCTAAAACCGGTCGCAGGGCATATTGGCCAGAATCCGCTCGACCTCCTCGTCAATGGACTCAACAATGTCCTGTAGCGCAATTTTAACGCCGCAGCCCCTGCAGCGGAAAAAAATCTGGTCTCATGTGCCCGTCAGCCGCAGCCTGGAATGGGTACACACCGGGCACGGCAACTTCAAGGAATTAAAAAAGCCCTGCATATTGATTGTCCTGAAAATCCAAAAAGTAAAAAGTTCCCGTAAATCATTTTCTTATACTTAAACCGAGGTTTTAAAAAAAGTTGACTTGAAGCGCCTGCCCTGACAATAAAATTGTAAGGTTTTTCTTGAATATATCAGTAAATTTCAAGCTGCGCAATCATCTTCGGTATCTGACATGTTGTGTTCTTTCATCAAAAAAACAGAAGGGAAACCATCCATGTCCCGGTTTGAAGAACTGAATCCGGAATTTCGGCAGGCCGTGTTTGAACGGCTTGACAAACAGGTGCCCTACTGGAATCTGCTGGGGCTGGAATTGGTGGACCTGAAAAAAGGATGGGCCCGGCTCAGGCTGCCGTTTTCCGAAAAACTGGGCAATGCAGGCGGCATTGCCCACGGGGGTGCGATTTTTTCCCTTGCCGATGCCGCTGTGGGCACCGCCCTGACCGGCATTGCCCGCAAAGAGGCATCCATCAGCACCATTGAGATGAAAATCAATTATATACGGCCTTTTTCCTCGGGATGCATTTATGCCGAAGCCGTCATTGTCCACAACGGACGCAACACTGCCCTGGGTGAAGTAACCGTCACCGACGCGGCAGGAAACCTTGTGGCCAGGGCAATGGCCACTTATGCGATCATCCGGAAATGCTGAGCCGAAAAGCAAGAATTTTTGAAAGCCGAAGAAAAGATAAGTCATTTTCCGGTAACCTGTTTAAACACTTGACTTATATAAATGAATTGTCTATGCAGAAAAAAGTCAAACAATCAAAACTATTTCAAACAAATCGCAATTGAAGAAAAAACAAGGAGCGATCAATGACACAAAAAAAACGCAATCCCAGTTTTGATGCCATGATCAAATTCTTTCTCAAGCAATACAACATCGCCACAAAAACCGAGATTAACCGGCTGACCGCAAAAATCGAGGAGCTGGAAAAAACTGTTCGCAAACTCGCCGGTCCCCAAAGCCCCAAAATCCGGCGCAGCAGCGGCAAGACCGCGTCCGACCAAGTGCTAAACGTTATCAGCGATATGCCCGACGGCGCCCGCCTGGCCGATGTCAAGTCCAAAACGGATTTTGACGAAAAAAAGCTCAGAAACATCATTTACCGGCTGGGCAAACAGGGCAAAATCAAACGCAAGCGCCGCGGGATTTATGTGGCCACATAACCGCCTGCCTGCCCGGATCCGGTCAGGTTCCTCCCGGCCCCCCATAACCGATAGAATATCTGCACGCAGTCTATTTACGCCGGCACCGCGGATATGCTATCGGTTTTTTCGTACTTGAAAAGTTGATAAGCCTGTAAAAAATCTTTTTCACAGGCAGTGTCAAGTTTTCAGTGATTAAGTGTTAAGTAAAATCAACCGGAGAAACAAATCCATGAAACAAACAGATGACCCGCGCAACCCGGGCCTGAAACCCGGAGATCAACATGGCGGTTTCCGCATTGAAAAGGTGATGGAACTGCCCGAGATAAACGGTTTTTACTACGAACTCAAGCACCTGCCCACTGGTGCGGCCCATATCCATATCAGCCGGGAAGACCCGGAAAACGCCTTTTCCGTGGTGTTTAAAACCGTGCCCGCCGATTCCACCGGCGTGGCCCACATCCTGGAGCACACGGTGCTCTGCGGATCGAAGAATTACCCGGTGCGCGATCCGTTTTTCTCCATGATGAAGCGAAGCCTGAGCACCTTCATGAACGCCCTGACCGCTTCGGACTGGACCATGTACCCCTTTGCCACCCAGAATGAAAAAGACTTCTACAACCTCATGTCTGTCTACCTGGATGCCGCGTTTTTCCCGCGCATTGACGAACTGAGCTTCAAGCAGGAGGGCCACCGGCTTGAGTTTGAAACCGATCCGGCTGACGGCCGGCAGCACCTGGTTTACAAGGGCGTGGTCTACAACGAGATGAAAGGCGCCATGTCCTCGCCAGACCAGGTCATGGCCCGGTCCCTGCTAAACGCCCTGTACCCGGATACCACCTACAGCAACAATTCCGGCGGTGATCCGGAACAGATCCCGCAGCTGACCCACAAGCAACTAAAGGCCTTTCACGCCCGGCATTATCATCCCAGCAACGCTTATTTCTACACCTACGGCAACCTGCCCCTGGCCCGGCACCTGGAATTTATCGAAAACACCGTACTTTGCCAGTTCTCTCCCATTGACCCGGCAACAGGGGTGCCGTCCCAGCCCCGGTGGAGCGAGCCGAAAACCGCCGTGTATTACTACCCAATAGACCCGGAGGAAACCGCGGACAAAAAGGCCCAGGCATGTGTGGCCTGGCTGACCGCAGATATCCGGGAGGCTTACGAAGTGCTGGTGCTCTCGGTGCTCGAACAGGTCCTGCTTGGAAATCCGGGCGCGCCCCTGCGAAAGGCGCTCATGGATTCCCAGCTGGGCTCGACACTAAGCGACGGCAGCGGCCTGGATGCCGACAACAAGGACACTTTATTTGCCTGCGGACTCAAGGACGTCAATGCCGAAGATGCGGAAAAAATCGAAAAAATCATCTTTGAGGTGCTCTCGGATCTGGCTGAAAACGGCATCGAACGGCGGCTGGTGGAATCGGCCATCCACCAGATTGAATTTCACAGAAAAGAAGTCACCAACACGCCGTTTCCCTATGGTTTAAAGCTGCTGTTGCGCTTCTGCGGCGACTGGCTCCACCAGGGGCAACCGGATGTAGCGCTCCAGTTTGACAGCCTGGTCAATCGATTTTTCCGGGAACTGGATACCACCGATCTTCTGGAAAACCGGATCCGAAAATATTTCATCAACAATCCCCACCAGGTGCGCATGACCCTGGAACCGGACCCGGCGCTTTATGAAAAAAGGCGGGCCCGGGAAGAACAACGCCTTTCGGCCATTGAAAAAGACCTCACAGAAGACGAGCGCGAAAAAATCGACCAGGATGCGCAAAAGCTGGTTGAACTCCAGGAAAGCGACGAGGATCTGTCCAGTCTGCCCAGGCTTTCCAAAACCGATATTGCCCCGGATATCCGAGTGGTGGATCCCTCCGGGATGGTTGAAAACCCCCCGGTGGAGCTCTATGAACAGCCCAGTTCCGGGATACTGTACTGCAAGTCCGTATTCGGCATCCAGAACCTGGAGCCGGATTTGATTGACCTGCTGCCGCTTTTCTGCCATGCCATGACCCAGACCGGCACGGCGGATTACGATTATGTGGAACTTGCACGCAGAATTGACCAATACACCGGCGGGCTGGGTTTTTCTGTGAGCGCTTCGCGCATGTTTTCCCAAAGCAGTGCAGGCTGCCTGCCTGTGCTTAATTTTTCAGGCAAATGCCTGTCAAGAAACATTTCCAGCATGTTTGACCTGATCGGCGACATGGTGAGCCGATATGCCTTTTCTGACACAGACCGGCTCCGGGACCTGCTGCTGGAAGTTCGCGCGGAAATGGAATCCAGTGTGGTGCATAACGGCCACCGGCTGGCCATGTCCCTTGCCGCGAGAAATTATTCCACAGCCAGCGCCTTAAATGAAACCTGGCACGGGATCCATCAGATCAAAACCATCAAAAACCTCACAGCCGATCTGGACACGGAAAAGTTAACAGCCCTGTCCACAAAACTGGAGCGCATTGCCAGGACGGTTTTTCATGAAAACAACATGCGCATGGCCTTAATCGGTGAGCCGGCAGACCTTGAAACCGCTCTTCCCCTGGCAAAAGACATCTGCCAGAAAATGCCCCCGGCCGCCGGATGCGGCTTTAATCCCCCGAATTTCAGCCTGGAGCCACAAATCCCCCGGGAAGGCTGGGCCACGGCCACAGCCGTGTCCTTTGTGGCCAAGGTGATTGAAACCAAGCCCATGGACCATCCGGACGCGCCGGTGCTGGCAGTGATCAGCAAACTGCTCAAATCCATGTTCCTGCACCGGGAGATCCGTGAAAAAGGCGGGGCCTACGGCGGCTTTAGCCTCTACCAGATGGAAAACGGGCAGTTTTACTTCGGCTCCTATCGAGATCCCCACATTGTCCGGACCCTGCAGGTCTATGACGCAGCCGCGGACTTTATCACCTCAGAGGACTACGACCAGGAAAACATCGAGGAGGCTGTGCTGCAGGTCTGTTCCGATCTGGACCGGCCCGATCCCCCGGGTCCGGCGGCATTTAAGGCTTTTTACCGAAGGCTTATCGGCCTGTCAGACGAACTGCGCAGAAATTTCAAGCAGGGGGTGCTCGAGGTGGACCTGGAGCAGGTCAGAAATGCCGCAGACAAGTATTTCAGCACCTCCGTGGCCAATGCCGCAGTAGCGGTGATCTCCAGCCAGGATCTCATTGAGGAGGCCAACCGGCAGCTTGGGGACCGGGCCCTGACCGCTTACCGGATATAGGCGGCCCGAGCAAAAAACGCGGCTGTCTGCGGATCAGTCAGTGCTGCCGGTTGGGGCAAGCATTTCTTTTAAACCTTCTGCAGCCTGTTCTGACAACCCCCCGCCGGCCAGGGCGATTTCAATAGTATGCCGGCCCAGCAGCCGGTAAAGCTCCAGCCGAGTGGGGGCTTTTTGTCCGATTTCGGCCAGATGCCCTTCCACGGTTTCCACATCGCCCCGGGCAATGGGACCGGTCAGCGCCCTGGGAATGCCGTTTTTTTCAATATTGCCCAAAGTGCCGGTCACAAGGGGTTTTAACACCTTCCAGGAATCCGCCGGGGCCACCCCGGAAACCATGATCAACTGGAGGGAAAGATTCATAAGAGTGACCAGGTAATTGGAAGCGGCCACAGCAGATGCGTGATAAAGCCGTTTGCAGTCGGTCCGGATTTCAAACGGGGCAGCCCCGAGGCTTTCGGCAATCTGCCGGGCTGCGGCAACAGCCGGTTCCTGGCCCTCAACAGCCATCATGATCCCGGCAAAGGGGTTTTGCTCGATGTTTTCATCGGCAAAGCTCTGGAGCGGATGCAGGCTGCCGGTTTGTGCACCGCAGTCGGCAAGCGCGGCCAGTTCGGTTGACGGCAGGGCTCCGCTGCAGTGAAGCACCACTGTGTCCTTGCCAACGCCCTTGTATTCGGCGATTTTTTCCGCTGTTTCCCGTATGGCCCCATCAGGGGTCGTGATCAAAACGACATCCGCCCCGGGCGTGACATCCCAGGGCTGAACCGAAGCCGGGGCACTGGATCCGGCGGCTTCGGAAGCCCGTTTTGCAGAAGAAAGGCTGCGGCTGGCAAATCCGGCAGGCTGGTATCCTGCCGCTGTTAGGTACCGGGCCATGGCGCCTCCAACCCTTCCGCAGCCCACAATAGCAAAGCGCTTTTTCATATCCCGGCATCTCCTTTCTTTCAAAATTGTTGAAATCCGCGGCAAGCTAAATTTACCATATTCATTCTCATATGAATTTCAAACCATTTCAAAAACGGCCGACAAGTAAGAAACAAGCGCCTATTGGTTCTTTTGGATCTCCAGAATCATTTTATAAACCCGCCCTTTTGGCATCCGATATTTCCGGGCAAGCTCGGCTGCAAGCTTTGAGGGGGAAACGGTTTGTCCGGACAAGGCCGAATCAATTTCATTGCGCAGATCCCGGTCCAGGACGGCCGGGTCCCGGTTGTCTTCGGTAAAGCCGGAAACCAGCACGGTGACCTCTCCCTTGACCGATTCCCGCCGGCTGACCGCATCAAGCAGCACTGAGAGGGTGCCGCGCAAAAACTCTTCGTAGCGCTTGGTGATCTCCCGGGCCACCACCGCGGTCCGGTCGCCCAGATGATCCTGCAAATCCCGTAAAAGGGCTTCCAGCCGCCTTGGGGATTCATAAAAAATCAGGGTTTCTTCGGCACTGGCCAGGCCTGTGAGCATTTCCTGTCTCTGCTTTTTCTTCTTCGGCAGAAACCCGGCAAAGCAAAACCGATCAACAGCCAGCCCGGATACGGACAGGGCGGCAACAGCAGCACAGGCCCCGGGAATGGGCACCACTTTGATGCCCGCCTCCAGGGCTGCGGCCACAAGCCGGTAGCCGGGATCCGAAACCATGGGTGTGCCGGCATCCGATACCAGGGCCAACTGGCCGCCGGATTCCAGTTTTTGCAGCAGAAGCGAAATTCTTTGGGATTCGTTGTGTTCATGACAGGAGATCAGGGGTGTTTCAATGGCATAGTGGGCAAGCAGCCGGGCGGTGTGACGGGTGTCTTCAGCGGCGATCAGATCTGCGTTGTGCAGCACATCCACGGCCCGGTAGGTAATATCGCCCATGTTGCCGATGGGTGTGGCCACCACGTAAAGGGTTCCGGCTGCCGAATTTGGCCGGGTTGCATTCATGAAAACCTATCCGTAGGCCAGGGGAAAAGCATTGGCAATGATTTCCACGCGGCAGTGTTTTTGCCCGGCATCCACGCACACCACGTCAAAACGGGCCTTTTTGTCGGTCTGGCGTTTCTGCTTGAGATAGCCCAGGGCCACCCTGGAAATCTTCTGCTGCTTTATCCGGTCCACAGCCGCCTTGGAAGACCCGAAGCGGTCCGAGGATCTGGACTTTACCTCCACAAACACAATGGTCTCACCCTGGCGTGCAATCACGTCGATTTCGCCAAAGCAGTTGCGGTAGTTTCGGTCCAGGATCTGATACCCGTTTTTTTTTAAATGGGCAATGGCCAGGGATTCGCCCAGGCGCCCGAACTTTTGTGATTCGGTTGCCATTTCAGGCGTTTCCTGAAAAACCGTTAAAACAGGCGGTCTTTTGCTGGTTTGGGCGGAAATACCGGTGCCTGTGGCGGCTCACCCCTTTGAAGCTGCGACGGTGAATGGGGCACCATCCGTGCTCTTCCAGTGCCCGGGCATGGGCCTGGGTGGGATAGCCCTTGTGGCCGGAAAAGCCGTACTCCGGATAATCTTCGCTGTATCTTGCCATGATCCGGTCACGGGTGACCTTGGCCACAATCGAGGCTGCGGCAACGGAAATGCTGCGCATATCCCCCTTGACAATGGTCTGCTGGTAAATTTCTGCGCCAATGGGCCACTGGCCGTCGATAAGCAGGCAATCCGGTTCGGGCCGGAGATTGTCCACAGCCATTGACATGGCCTGAAGCGAGGCCTGCAAAATGTTAATCCGGTCAATTTCAACAGGATCCACAATGCCGATGCCAACGGCCCTTGCATTTGCGTAAATCTCGTCGTGAAGCCGCAGCCGGACCCTGGGAGAAAGCCGCTTGGAATCGGTAATGCCGGTAACGGCAAAATCGTCTGAAAGCATCACCGCTGAGGCAACCACCGGGCCGGCCAGGGGGCCGCGGCCCACTTCGTCAATTCCGGCAATGCGACAATATCCCTGACTTTGCGCCTGGTATTCGAATTGCCGGATCGATTCGGCCATGGACAATTTCCTGAAAGTAGCTACTTGCGGCGCAGCTTCATTCGTGCCGCCTTTTCCTTCAGCCCCCGCAGGTAATAAATCTTGGAGCGGCGCACCCGCCCTTTTTCCACCACCTCCACGCGCTCAAGGGCCGGGGAATGCATGGGGAAGATTCGTTCCACGCCAATACCGTAAGACACCTTTCGAACTGTAAAACTGGCGTTGATCGTGCCCTTTTTCATGGCAATGACCACGCCCTGGAAAACCTGGATTCGCTCTTTTTCCCCTTCCCGGATCCGGACGTGCACCTTTACCGTATCCCCGGGCTCAAACCCGGTGATGTCCATTCTGAGCTGTTCTCTTTCAATCTGTTTGATCGCGTCCATAATCGCCTCGCAATGCGGTTTGTCAAACCCGCCGAAAAAAAGCGGCGTGCCTGAAATGGTTATATTTTCAATCTTTCCGATCTTATCTTTGCCGTTATCGGCCCAGAAGCCGGTCAAGCATTATGGCGGCTGCCGAACGCACCGAAAGATGGTTATACCCCGAGCCGGTTGATATGGGTGCCAGCCGGAAATCCGCTGCATCCATAAATTCCGCCGTCAGCCCCCAGGCCGTGCCCAGGGCCAGCACCCAGGCGGCATCCTGTTTGGCCAGGGCCCGGCTGAGTTCCGGGTATCCGGTCTGGTCCGGGCTGTCTGCTGCGCTGGTCGCCACCACCCGTACGGGCAGTTCTTCCTGCCGGGTGATCTCTGTTGTCACCTGGTGGAGGCTTTCCCGAATATGGATCAAAGCCAGGGCACGGCCGCGGTCCGGGTTGTATACAGCGCCGGCGCCGTCTGTCCAGTGACCGATAATCTTTCGGGCAAAAGCCTGCTGATCCGTCAGGGGAGTGACCACATAAAATCCGCTCACTCCGTATGTCCGGGCGGCCCTGGCGATGTCATGAAGATCAATGCTGGTAATCGCCGAGGCAATGGTGCTGCCGTCTTTGCTCTTGACCGGATAATGCAGCAGTGCCAGGTAAAGTTTAGTCCGATGCAAGGGCTTCAAGTCTGCGGCACCATTTTTGAACAATCTTTTTTTCCGGCTCTGTCAGCCCTTTTTGGTCAAATAAATCCGGGCGCCTTAAAACTGTGCGCAAAAGCGCCGATTCTCTGCGCCAGTCCTCGATGGCCCCGTGATTGCCCGACAGCAAAACCTCTGGCACCTGATTTTTCCCAAAAACCGCGGGCCGGGTGTAATGGGCATGCTCCAGGCGGCCGGCCGAAAAGGAATCGCACTCTGCCGCGTCCTCCGCTCCCAGAACGCCGGGGATATGCCGGATCACCGCATCCATGACCACCATTGCGGGCAGTTCCCCGCCGGTTAGCACATAATCGCCGATGGAGATCTCGTCATCGACATAGGCCTCGCAAATGCGCTCATCCAATCCTTCATACCGGCCGCAGACAAATATCATTTCACTGCAGGCCGCATACTGTCGGGCCATTTCCTGATCAAAGCACCGGCCCTGGGGGTTAAGCAAGACAACCGGAGCCTGGGACAATTCGGATTTGGCCTTTTGAATGGCCGCTGCCAGGGGTTCAGGTTTCATCACCATGCCTGAGCCCCCGCCATAAGGCCGGTCATCTGTCACCTTGTGCCGGCCCTCGGCAAAATCGCGGATATTGACGGGCTCCAGGCGGATTTTGCCGCTTTCCACTGCCCGGCGCATGATCCCGTGGCCGGCAAATGCATCAAACATTTCGGGAAAGATTGTCAACACGCAAAACCTCATCTTTCCCGCAATCCTTTCCATCTCTGTCTTCGGCCCTGCGGATTTTGCACTTCCCGGTCAAAGCCCTTCGGGAAGATCCACGATCATTTTGCCGTCTTCCAGGTCAATTTCCTGCACCACCTGTTCAATGGCCGGAATCAGCCGCTCGTTTTGCCCTTGTCTGACCACGAAAACATCATTGCTGCCGGTTTCGATCATGGATTCCACCCGGCCCAGAAATCCGCCGTCGGTTTCGTAAACCGCCAGCCCGATCAGATCACACCAGTACCATGTATCCGGCTCTGCAGGCGGCAGGGCGGATCGGGGCATAAAAAGGGATGCGCCGGAAACGGCCTCTGCACTGCTTCGGTCGCCAACCCCTGCAAATCCGATAAGCAGGGCGTTTTTATGAGAACGGACCGTCTCTATGCTGTATTCAGCAGGCTGCCGATCCGGGGCTTCAACAATTACCCGGGAGCCGGGCTGCAGATGGCGTTGCTGGTCCACATATGCAGAAACCCGGACCTCTCCGCCAATACCGTGAGGTCGGGTAATTTTTCCGATCAAAAGAAGCTTGTCCGGATCCATGTGCAGACGGCTTTGATTATTCCTCAATAATCTCAAGAACGGTACGCTTCTTGACCTTTGCCGAAGCAGCATTCAATATTGTCCGCATGGCCCGGGCCGTCCGCCCCTGCTTTCCGATCACTTTTCCCAGATCCTCCTTGGCCACTTTGAGCTCGAGGACCGCTGTCTGGCCGCCTTCCACCTCGGTCACGGTCACTTCATCAGGATTGTCCACAAGCGCCTTTGCGATGTACGTGATCAGCTCTTTCATTTGACCCCTCTCCTTCATAGAATGGCTGCTGGAATGTTGGGATTCGCGGACAAGCAATTTTTTATGCTGATTTTACTGCTTCATAAAAACCCTTTTGTTTTAAAAGGCTGTTGACGGTGTCAGTGGGGATGGCACCGTTATCCATCCAATGGGCAATCCTGTCGCTGTTGAGCGTCACTTCGTGGGGTTCGGCCATGGGATTGTAGGTACCCACGGTTTCCAGAAACCGGCCGTCTCTGGGATAGCGGCGGTCTGCCACGACAATGCGGTAAAACGGTTTCTTTTTCGCACCATGCCTGGACAATCTGATTTTTACTGACATTTTTCTGCCTTCCTTGTTAAAACGGCATCATGTTCCGGGTCATTGCCCGCATGCCGCCCTTGTTGAATTTCTTCATCATCTTGAGCACCTGGGAGTAGTTTTTCAGGAGTTTGTTGACATCCTGAACTTTCGTCCCGCTTCCCTTGGCAATCCGTTTTCTTCTGCTTCCATTGACGATATTGTGGTTGCGCCGTTCGGCCGGGGTCATGGAGTTAATAATCGCCTCGATGCGCACCAGTTCCCGTTCGTCAACGTCTAACTTGTTTAACTGCTTGCTCTTGTTCATACCCGGGATCATCTTGATCAGGTCATTGAGCGATCCCATCTTTCTGACCTGGGTCATCTGATCCCGGAAATCTTCCAGGGTGAACTCATTTTTCCGGAGCTTCTTTTCCAGGTCCGCGGCCTTTTTTTCATCCACCGCATCCTGGGCCTTTTCAATAAAAGAGAGCATATCGCCCATGCCCAGGATCCGCGATGCCATCCGGGCCGGGTGAAACTCTTCCAGGGCATTGGTTTTCTCACCGACACCGATAAACTTCACCGGCTTGCCGGTCACCGCCTTAATGGACAAGGCCGCCCCGCCCCTGGCGTCGCCGTCCATCTTGGTGAGCACAATGCCGCCGAGATCCAGGGCCTGGTCAAAGGACTCGGCCATGTTGACCGCATCCTGGCCGGTCATGGCATCGGCGATCAGCAGAACATCGGATGGCTCCACGGCCTTCTGGATCCGGGAAAGCTCGTCCATCAATTCCGAATCCACGTGAAGCCGGCCAGCGGTATCTAAAACCAGCGTGTCACAGCCTTCAGACGGTGCCTTTTGCCGGGCTTTCTGCGCAATTTCCACCGGATCCATGTCCGGGCTGGAATCATATACCGGCACGGACAGCTGTTCACCGAGTTTTTTGAGCTGGTCAATGGCTGCCGGCCGATAGACATCCAGAGGTACCAGGTACGGTTTTCGGCCATTTTTGCGCAGGTGCACCGCAAGCTTTCCGGCCGTGGTGGTCTTGCCCGAGCCCTGGAGCCCGACGAGCATCACAGCCTGGGGCATGGCCCCGGAAAGATTGAGCGCCTCATTTTCCGATCCCATCAGGGCGGTCAATTCTTCATTGACGATCTTGATGACCTGCTGGCCCGGTGTCAGGCTTTCAAGCACTTCCTGGCCGATGGCCCGCGCCCGGATATCGGCAATCAACTGCTTGACCACCCGGTAATGCGCATCTGCCTCCAGCAAAGCCATGCGCACTTCCCTCAGGCCCTCGTCAATGTTTTTCTCCGAGAGCTTGCCGTGACCTTTGAGTTTTTTAAAAACCGAATTGAGCTTATCGCTTAAATTGTCAAACATAGAGCTGATTCTCGTATCGCCGCAAAAATGAATCCGTTGAAATTAATATTTACATCCCGGAATGTCAAGTATAATAATATGTTTTCCAATGTCCGGAAAAACCGGATTTCTATTAATTCATAATACATCCGAACCCGTTATGATTCAACCCCGAAAACCCGATAAAAAACCCGACATCCGCAATTTTTCCCGCAACGAACTGATTGCGTTTTTTGCCAGCCACGGCATGCGCAGCTTTCGGGCGGACCAGGCCCTGCAGTGGCTCTATGCCCGACGGGTGCAAAGTTTTGAGGAGATGACCAACCTGGCAAAAGATGCCCGGACCCTGCTGGCGGATCATTTCACCATATCCCGTCCCGGGGTGCGCGACGTGCAGGCCGCAAAAGACGGCACCTGCAAGTTCCTGTTTGGTCTGGATGACGGCAATTGCGTGGAATCTGTACTAATTCCGGAAAAAGACCACTACACCCTCTGTATTTCCACCCAGGTGGGATGCGCCATGGGATGCACCTTTTGCATGACCGGCAAAACCGGTTTGATCCGGAACCTGAGCCGGGCCGAGATTATCGGCCAGGTCATTTCATGTCAGGACGAGGCCACAGCCCGCGGGGATATGGGCCTGTCCAACATCGTGCTCATGGGCATGGGCGAGCCCCTGGCCAATTATTCCAGCGTGGTTGGCGCCCTGAGGGTGATCACCAACAGCGACTGGGGGCTGAAATTCTCCACCCGGCGGGTGACACTATCCACGGCCGGCCTGGCTGACCGGTTTGCCGATCTGGCCAGAGATACCCGGGTGCGGTTGGCTGTGTCCCTGAACGCAGCAGACAACACCACGCGCAGCCGGCTGATGCCGGTAAACAACAAAATCCCCATAGAACGGCTCATTGATGCCTGCGCCCGTTATCCCCTGGCCCCAAGGGACAAAATTACTTTTGAATATATCTTGATAAAAGGAATCAACGATTCGGACAAACAAGCAAGGCAGCTTACAAAACTGCTTCGGTCCGTTCGGGCCAAAATCAACCTCATCCCGTTTAACCCGCATCCGGATACACCGTTTCAGCGTCCGGACAACGCAGCCATAGAAGCCTTTCAGTCCATTCTCATAAAAAACAACTACACCGCCATTATCCGCTGGAGCAAGGGATCAGACATTGATGCCGCCTGCGGCCAGCTCAGCGGCGCACACCGATCAACTGTTTCTGACGGCAGTGGTGACCAGTAGCGGTCGCCCAGGCATGGCTGCTTTGTTGATTTTCAAAATTCAGAACCTTTAAGGCAGGAAAAATTGCTCGCGGCAAATGTTTTTATTGACAAACGCTTTTTTCCCCATTAATTTAACATAACATATTCGATTTGTATTCGGATATGGTACAAAGTTGGGTCCAGCAATTCGGGGTATGCGATTTCGTTTCAGCAAAACCTTCCGAAGCAGCGCCTGAAAGTTTGTACGGATAAATCATGAAAGGAGGTGGCTAGTTTAATGGAAGGTCGAGTAAAGTGGTTTAACGAAAAAAAAGGCTATGGCTTTATCGAAACCGACGAGCACGGCGATGTATTTGTGCACTATTCAAACATCGACGGTACCGGTTTCCGCACTCTGAATGAACTGGATCGCGTAACCCTGGAAGTACAGGACTCCCCCAAAGGGCCCCAGGCGATTAATGTAAAGCGCGTCTAAGCGGCTTCACATCAATCAATAGCCCGAAAAATTGCATTTTCAAGCCGGGACCGGTCATGGTCCCGGCTTTTTTTGTGTCTTCACTTGCGCTTTGTGTTTATTCGGCATCCGAATCCGTGTGGCCCTGATCCTCGAAGCGCTGCTTGAGCAGGCGGCCCAGATCTGTTTCGGCAGACGCTGTGCCGGTCTGGTTGTTTTTTTTACCCTCTCTGCCCGCATGCGATTTTTTTTCTTCCCGCAGTGTCAGCCGGATTTTGCGATCCGACGGCAGTACTTCAATGACTCTGGCCTCCACATACTGACCCGCCTGGAAGCTCTCCAGGGGATTTTCCCCCTGACCATGGGGCAGTTCCGAGAGATGGACAAGACCCTGGATGCCTTCCTCGATTTCCACAAAAAGTCCGAATTCGGCAATATTGACTACTTTTCCGGTCACCTGTGTGCCGGGTGCGTATCTTTGCGGAAGCTCCTGCCACGGATCCGGGATCAACTGCTTGACCCCGAGATTGACGCGCTGATTTTCCCGGTCAATACCGAGAATTTTGGCCTGCACGGTCTGGCCCTTGCGGAAATGCTCGGCCGGCTTAACCGGCTGGGTCCATGAAATATCCGAGGCATGAACCAAACCATTGATGCCTTCCACGATTCCCACAAACAAACCAAAGTCCGTAACTTTTTTAATCCTGCCTTCGATCACCGTGCCAATGGGATAATTCTGCTCAAGGGTATCCCATGGGTTGGGGCTCAACTGCTTGACTCCGAGCGATACTTTTCGCCCTTCTGCATCCACATCCAGCACTTTCACCGTGATGGATTCACCTGTCTCATATAGCTTTGACGGATGCTGGCGGACAGGGGTCCAGGACAGATTGCTTACATGCACAAGCCCGGTGATGCCGCCGAGATCCACAAACAAACCATAATCGGTGATATTGGTGATGGTTCCCGCCACAACATCGCCGATACGGAGTCGCTGTATGGCCTCTTCCTGGTCCTTGCGGCGCTGGGCTTCCACCAGCACCCTCCGGGAAATCACCACATTTCTCTCTGACTTGTCAAACTGAAGAATTTTAAACTCGTGGTCTGTGCCGATCCATTCATCCGGATTTTTGGCCGGTTTAATGTCGAGCTGGGATGCCGGCAGAAAAGCCCGGATGCCGATATCCACAAAAAATCCGCCCTTGACCCGGGATATAATGCGTCCTTTCACGGTTCCGTCAGCTTCGTAAATACCGCCCAGTTGCTCAAGAAGCTTTTCAGTGCGCACTTCCTCTCTCGACAGGATGGGATATCCGTCCTCATCCTTGCCGGCAAAATACACTTCCACCCGGTCGCCCACCTGCAGGTGAACCCTGCCATCGGCGTCGGCAAATTCCCTGGCCGCAACCTCTCCTTCATACTTGTAGCCGATATCCAGCAGAACCTTGTCGCGCTCCAGACCTACAACCTCGCCTTCCACAACCTGGCCGCTTTCCACCGGCCTGAAACTTTCCTCGTACATGGCCATCATCTCGGCCATGCCCGGATCTTCATCTTCGGGTGCCCCGGACGTATTGTCAGTATTCATATTTCTATCTTCATGGTTGAAATCTTCAATGTCATGATCATCCATTTTTTTGCCTGCCATGGATATATCCACCTCCAGAAAAAGTAATCCGATAGCCCGGCCAAGACCGGAACATACCTTCAGACAATGTCTGCCCTGCTTCAAGCAGAAATTACGGCAGACACACGGATAATAGTTTTAAGGTAAACATGGGGTGTAAAAATGCAAGGCAGCCGGCCATAGCTCTTTTGCATATCCGCCGGATCGTTTGAAATAGCCAATCGGAAAGCGCCCGGGGCAGTCCACGCTCGGCCGTTTGCTTTTGGCTGATCGTTATCCGGCCCTGACCCGGTTTTGAAGATAAATCTGTTAAAATAAAAAAAACACATCCCCTGCCAAAATTTCCGCAGGAGACGTGTTTTTTTTATAGGCCAGAAATCTATGCCAGTTTCTTGCCCGCGCCCGGACCCGGGGCCAGAGCGTAGATCTCGTCAATTTGGATGATCACCGCGCCCTTGGATTTCAGCGGCGCACCCGCCTTGTTGCCCAGTTCCTCGATCCATTTGGCGGTTTCCTCAAAGCGCTGGCCCGAAGTTTCAATGGTCACCGATCCCTTGATCTGGTAGCCCTCATGGCCTTCCCAGAAAGACACGGCCACCTTAGGATTGGCCTTGAGATTGGCCACAGTCTTGTTGAAAAACTGGTCAGAAATTAAAATGGTTTCATCATCAAGGATTTTCTTGGCCCCTACGGGAACAGCATTGGGAGTGCCGTCTGCGGTTGCGGTGGCCAGTACTGCGGCGGGCACCTTGTTAAACAATTCCTGCATCCGCTCTGTCATTTTTGCCATGATCGGTTTCCTCCTTTTTCTGGTTTCCTGTGCCCTTTATGTTTGCGACAACCCACGAGAAAATAAAAAGCATTTACTCAAAAGAATATGATCAATAATCCGGGATCTGTCAAGGTATGGATTGCGTTGCAATCCGGGTTCAACCGTGATACTGACAAAATCAAATTAAAAATCAAATGAATTGCAGCCCGCGCCCGCCAGGGCGCCCATATGACGTGCAGACAAAAACCATGAGCCGCCCCCGATACAGAAACGAGCAATTCAGCCACATCAGCGATGTGCTCTCCGCACTGGTCGGACAACTCCGCCGGGAATCGCATTCGGATTTGTCCCGCATTCAGCAGATCTGGCAAAGCATACTCGATCCTGTCATCGCGGAAAACAGCCGCCCGGCTGCCCTGAAAAATGACGTTTTGCTGGTGCACGTGGCCAGTTCCACTGTCACCCAGCAGATGCGCTTTCTCACCCCCCGGGTTATCGAACAGATCAACCGGGTCATGGGAGAAGGCCGTATCCGCCGGATCCAGTATAAAATTGGCACAATTTCACCTTCTGGCAACTCATGAATCAGCCCTCAGATCACACATCTGACACCTTTTTCAACGGACGCATTTCCATCAAGCAGCCGCCGGACGGATACCGGTTTTCCATTGATGCGGTGATCCTCGGTAACCTGGCGGCAGTGCACCCAGACGACAAGGTCCTGGATCTGGGCTGCGGCTGCGGGGTCATTCCCATGATCCTGCACTACAGGAATCCCGGCATCAGGCAGGTGTTTGGCGTTGAAATCCAGGCAGAGCTGGCCGCAATTGCCCGGTTCAATGCAGCGGAAAATCATATGAACAACCAAATCCGCATCCTGCACCAGGACATAAAAACCGTTGTTCCTGAAGACACCGGCGGCACGATGGATGCGGTTGTCTGCAATCCTCCCCATTTTGCAAGGGATTCAGGCCGCATCAACCCGGATTCCCAGCGCGCTGTGGCCAGGCACGAAATCGCGGTCACCCTGGCTGATGTCACTGCCGCAGCTGCCCGGATGCTGGCCGCGGCAGGGCGGTTTACGGTGATATATCCTTGTGAACGCATGGTGGATCTGGTTTCCGCCATGCGCAGTGCCGGAATTGAACCCAAGCGCCTGCGCATGATCCACCCCAGGCCCGGGGTTGAGGCCAAGCGCGTTCTGGCAGTGGGCATAAAGGGCAAACACCCGGGCATAAAAATTGATCCGCCGCTTTTTATCCGAAACGACCCGGATCATTATTCCGAGGAACTCGAGGCCATGTTTGCGCCCTGAACCGGTTTGCCAAATACCCGCCAACTTTCCGTTTGACAAAAAAAGCAAATCCGGATAGTTTTCCGCATTAATCATGCCACCGGCTTTTCTGTCAAAGCCGGCAGAGACACAGCAGTTCGCGGAGAGGTGGCCGAGTGGCTGAAGGCGTCGGTCTCGAAAACCGGTGTCCCGTTTGCGCGGGACCGTGGGTTCGAATCCCACCCTCTCCGCCATCCCTTCAATAATTTCAATGGTTTATACAACAAAAATCTTTTATAATACCATCCGTTCCATCATTAAAAAAGTGCTTGGATTACAAGAAGGCTATCTTTTTGGTAAAGATCGGGCCGCGTCTGTTGAAAATCCGATTGTATCTGCTTTTCTAAATCCTTGCTTTTTAAGCGTCCTACGAAGTCTTTGTTTTGCATCCCTTCGGGTTTCAAGTTCAGCCTGATCCCGTTTTCCCGCCATATACAGGGCATTTTCGGGCACTCCTACCTGTTTGAGAATACGGTTGACGTTTGCGTTTCTCAGCCTGCTATCATATGTAACATCGGACAAATCATTTGCAAGATCCCGGCTCCCTTACTTCTCCGGGGCCTCTTTCCTGGGCGGATCGATCCTCAAGTCCTCGGGCAGTTCCGGCCACACCAGGGGCGGTTCGTCCACGTCGAGTTGATTCGCCCTGTCGATTGCGTCCTGAAACGTCTGATCCAAAGAGTTGGAGTTCTTTTTGTCCTCTGACATGGAAAGCCCTCACTTTTTCAATGGCGTTGTCAATAATCTCTGCTACATCTATACCATCAAATTCAAGACCGGGTAAGGCATTATATTGTTGATCCACCAGGCCGGTTCTGGACCCACTTATGTTTTTCCGTGCTACGCCAACGCCGGCCGGGTCAGGCGGAGGGCGGGGGGTCGCCTGATTGGCCGTCCTGGTTTTCTGGGTTGGTATTTGCTTTCTGGTTGCCTGGGCCGGTGCCATTGTATCGCCTGGCATTGCCCCATCCGATAGGTATGATGCGTTGAACAAGCCGTCATGGAATCCACCGGCCTGGGTGTTTGGGCCGGTATGGACAACCCTTTACATTATGATGGGTGTTGCCGCCTGGAGGGTCTGGGACAGGTTTGGATTCTTGGCAGCCATAGCCGCGCTTGCCGCTTTTTTTATCCAACTGGTGTTAAACGGGTTGTGGTCCAGAATTTTCTTCGGCATGCAGGAGCCGGGATGGGCGTTTTTTGAAATCCTCCTGCTTCTGGCCGCCATTGTTATAACAACCATATTGTTTTTCAAGAAAAACACCATGGCCGGCTGGCTGATGGTGCCATATGTTCTCTGGGTGGGCTATGCCTCAATTTTAAATGGCGCTATCTGGATGATGAACTGATTGTCTGGGATATGGATGCATTCTGGTAAACACCTTGCCGAGTTCGCCAGAGGCTCCTGTGTCGACGATCTCTCCTGGAGGCAGGCACACCCTTACCGTTTCTTAATTTTTATTTGGACACCAAACGTTTCCGCGTGAAAAAAACTCTGATAACATTTTTGCAAACCTTGTGATACATACTGACTCATAGGATCTGGAGATTTTATTTTTGATAAAATGAACGAGGCTGTATGGCAGCACTTATTCCGGCAATGTGCAGCGGAAGGGGTATTGGCTGGGGAGAGTCATGATAGCCGTAGTCCTTTTCATGTAACGTCGCAAATCACCGGCGGCAAAAAGCAGAGCGACGAAGGAGCGACGCTTTTTGCCGCCGGTGATTTGCCTTGTTGAACGAAGCCGCTTCGCG
>JAGTVF010000070.1 GCA_018224315.1 Desulfobacterales bacterium
CGGACTGCAGAAACCCGCCGCCGCCGCCGCAGCAGTAGTTGTTGGAACGATTGGGGCTCATGTCAATGAAGTTTTCCTCGCCCACCACGTTTTTGACCACGTAGCGCAGGTCTTCGGCCACCGGGTCCCCGAAGGACTTGCGCACCAGCTGACACGGGTCCTGAACCGTGAATTTGACGCCCAGGTCCTTGTTCCAGTCGGGTGTCACCTTGAGCTTGCCCTCCCGGATCCACTGGGCGTAGAGCTGAATAATGCTCTGGATTTCAAAATTATGGGAGATGTTGAATTTTTTCAGTCCGGCCCGGACTGCGAAAAGTTCGTGCCCTCATTCGGTGTTGAGCCAGACCTTGCAGCCAAGGTCCTCCACAGCCTTGGCCTTGACCTCCACAATATGCTTCCAGGCCTCGTCATCGGCCATGAACATGCAGTAGTTCTCTGCCGCCCATCCCTTGGTGCCGTAGGTCCAGTCTGCGCCCACCAGGTGAAGGATCTTCCACAGGGGTACCATTTCATCGGGCTCGGTTACGGGCTCACGGGAGTTCTGGTTGAGAAAGTAATAGGCCCCCTGCTTGTTTACCGGCGCTTGCATGTCGGCAAATTCGGGCTGGGCCTCTCTGTATTCCTCGAGCACATCCTCGACCACGAACTCAAAATCCTCCTCTGTGGCGCCCATGGCACTGCAGGTGTCATTTCTCAGGGCCATGTCGCAGGAACCCAGAATTCCCTTTGGCCGCTGGTCCCGGGGCCAGCTCTGCCGGGCGTAAAACACCAGCTGCGGGATGTTGATCTGCATAGGGCAGACGTAAATGCAGCGCTGGCACATGGTGCAGTGCCAGACCCAGGGGGTTTGCTGGATTTCTTCATCCATGCCAAGGGCTGCCATGCGCAGAAACTTGCGTGCATCCATGCCGCCGATGCCCGTTGCCGGACACCCAGAGGCGCATGCACCGCAGGTCAGGCACAGATCCAGATTGCCGCCTTCTGGCAGCAGGTCCTTGACCTTGTCGATAAAAGTGCTTGAGCGTTTTGTCCCAAGCTTGATTGCTGGTTCTCCCATACAATAGCCTCCGTTGATGCCCGGTGCATTTGCGGCTTTTGCCGGCCGGACCGGGCATTGATTGATGATATCACATGCCGTAT
Source organism: Desulfobacterales bacterium (assembly GCA_018224315.1). GTDB lineage: Bacteria > Desulfobacterota > Desulfobacteria > Desulfobacterales > Desulfosalsimonadaceae > Desulfosalsimonas. The sequence continues at coordinate 1,141 of JAGTVF010000070.1, forward strand.
GCCGGCAGTTGAAAGTTGATTTTAATTGACAATAATCACTGTCCACCCAAAACAAAAGTCTTGGGTTGCAAAAATGAAACGAAATTTTTTCCTGCCACAAACAGCCCGGTAAAGTCAAGCACAATCGCAGGGTTGCATCAGGTGTCCGAAATCCGGCTTTCTCGCATTGACATGGAGGCATCTGTGGCTTATGATAAATCCTTTTAAAGGGGGCAAGATGGGATTGAACCGATGGTGCAGGCGGCTGCTGTTTTTGTGCACAGTCATATGGCTATTTTCCGCCGGGGTCGCTGCCGGCGTCCAGAATACGCCTTCAGACCGTCATCCGGGGGGAGAAATATTTTTGTACTTTGTTGATCCGGACGCCGGATATCTTGCAGGCGAACCCCGGAATATCGATTTTTCCGATGAGCAGAAGGACCCGGGCGAATTTTATGCCCGGATTGTTGAAGAGCTGATCAGCGGTCCGAAAACAAGGCTTGAGGCTCCCCTGTCGGCACAAACCGTTTTGCGGGCGGTGTATGCCGGTAATGTTGGCGTGGCTTACGTGGATTTGTCCGCAGAAGCCGCAGACCTTCATGCAAAGGGCGTGCGCAGCGAACTGCTGAGCGTCTACAGCATTGTCAATACATTGATACTCAACTCCAACGGCATCCAGGCGGTCCAGATCCTGATTGAGGGCAGTCCGGTGCAAACCCTGGCCGGGCATGTGGATATCCGTTTGCCGCTAAACGCGCAGATGTTGCTGGTGAGATGAAAAAAATCGGACAAATTAGAAATATCGGCATTATCGCCCACATTGATGCCGGCAAGACCACGGTCACCGAGCGGGTGCTGTTTTACACGGGCCGGTCCCACAAAATCGGCGAAGTCCACGACGGCGAAGCCGTGATGGACTGGATGCCCGATGAACAGGAGCGGGGCATCACCATTACCTCAGCGGTGACCACCTGCCAGTGGGACAACTGCGACATCCAGATCATTGACACCCCGGGGCATGTGGATTTCACCATTGAGGTGGAGCGCTCCCTGCGCGTGCTCGACGGGGCGGTTGGCGTGTTTTGCGCCGTGGGCGGAGTGGAGCCCCAGTCTGAAACCGTGTGGCACCAGGCAGACGACTACCTGGTGCCCAAGATCGCCTTTGTCAATAAGATGGACCGGGTGGGTGCGGATTATTTCCGGACCATCGAGATGATGAAGCAGCGCCTGCATGCCCGGCCCCTGGTGCTGCAGCTGCCCGTGGGCAGCGAGGACGGGTTCCGCGGCGTTATTGATTTATTGCACATGCGCCAGATGGTCTGGGAAACCGGCGGGCCGGAAATGCCGTTTGTCACCGGCGAAATCGACCCGGATCTGCTGGAAACAGCCCAACAGTATCGCGAAAAACTCATTGAGACCGTGGCTGAAACCGATGATGCCATCATGGAGGCTTACCTGGAGGAAGCCGATATCCCGGTTCGGCAGCTCGAAGCCGCCATCCGGAAAGCCACCATCGGTTTGCACCTGGTGCCGGTGCTCTGCGGTTCGGCCCTGAAAAACAAGGGAATCCAGCCATTGCTCGATGCGGTGGTCAACTACCTGCCCAGCCCCCTGGAGGCCCCGCCCATTCAGGGCAAAATGCCCGACACCGGGGAAACGGTTGCCTTTGAGGCAAAGCCCAAGGGGCCCACGGTGGCCCTTATTTTTAAGGTTTCCATGATCGAGGGCCGAAAGCTGTCCTATGTGCGGGTTTATTCCGGCAGCATCAAGGCCGGCGCAGAGATCTACAATTCCATCCGGCAGAAATCGGAAAAAATTTCCCGGATTTTAAAGATGCATGCCAATAAGCGCGAGCGCTTAGACGAGGCCGGCCCGGGTGCCATTGTGGGCGTGGTGGGCCTAAAGGACTCCTCCACCGGCGAGACGCTCTGCGACAAGGACAATCCGGTGCTGCTGGAACAGATGAAATTCACCAAACCGGTGATTTCCATTTCCATTGAGCCCAAAACCCATGATGATCAGGAAAAACTGCCCCAGGTGCTCGAAAAGCTCATGGC
>JAGTVF010000071.1 GCA_018224315.1 Desulfobacterales bacterium
CATTTTTCTTGTAGGGTTCCAGCTTTTTTTCCAGTGCGGCCGGAGATGTTCCGTTTCGGAGAAGTTCTGCTGCCTTTTTAACCACAAGTGAAAGGCTGACAGCCACATTTTTCAGATCAAGAATATGGACCCGGGCGGCGTCCTTTTCGCCCATAAACTGCCGGGCTGCACAGGCGCTTTTGTAGTTTCCCGAAATGTGTTTGGACAGGTGAAAAGAGACCACCTCATCGTATTTCTGCAGCAGGCGGTCGTATAACTGCGTGCCTTCAAAGGGATAAAACGGGGTGGTGTAGACCTCTTTTTTTTCCGCAGGTTTTTCATCACCTCAGCGTTGCTGATGGTTTTGCCGTGGAGGTGATCCTTGCCGTTTACAAATATGTGGACCGGCAAAATATTTAAGCCCAGCTGTTCTGCCATCCCCGGAGGGAAATCAGCAGTGGAATCACAAACCAACGCAATTTTTTTGGCCATGGAAAAACTCCTTTCCGTTAATCAGGACCGCGCAGACCGTCCTTTGCAGTGCAGAAAACGTACATTTATTCTTAAACAATTTTCGAAGGTTGAATTGTATAGCAATTTTGTATACACTTGTAAAGCTTCCGCCGGTTTCCGATAAAATCGTCTATACAGATTGACGGGCAAGGCACAAATGATCGCGCAAAACAGCTGTCCGGCCTGTGGTTTGAATCCGGTGTTGAATTTTTTTTGAGAAATCGATATTCTGTATAAAGGTGATATGTGCCGGACAGGCTGGATGGTTGCCTGTGGGGCTGCAGAAATTGGATGGCAACAGGGAAAAAACCGTATGATTTATACGCCTTATCATTATCGGCGCTGTATTCGCAGTCTGGGCAGATCCCGGGCACGGCAAAAAACAGCAAAAAAGGCCGCCGGTGGATTATTTGTCATTGCCCTGCTGTTGTGCGCATCCCTTGTGCTCCGGGACAATCCCGCCTTTCTGCCCGGAGTCTCTGATTCTGTGGCCTTTCCGAAGCGCAACCCGGACAAAGAATGGCTCCGTCCCGTGCCAGCAGATACTGCAGCCATAACAGAGGCTGCGGATGCAAAGATTTCCTCAGTCATGGAAAATCATCCCGGCGCCAGGCAGATATGGGATCAGGATTTTCAATCCATACTCGAAAAAACCCGGGTAACGGTTGCCGCAGGCGACACGCTTTTTCAGATCCTGCGCAGAAACGGCTTGGCCGGCCGGGAGGCCTATGATCTGACCCAGGCCATGCGGTCGGTTTTTAATCCGGCACACCTGCGCCAGGGCCAGGAATTGTCAATGGGTTTTGTCCGGGGACCTCAGGGAAGCGACATGCTGCAGGTGTTATCGCTTTCACTGGATGCCAAAACCAAGGTTGAGGTCATGCGCGGCAATGATCACAGATTTAAAGCCCGCATGGTGGAGCGTCAATTGCAGAAGCGCCCGGCCCGGTTTGCCGCAGATGTCGACTCCAGCCTTTACCAGGCGGCCCGGGATCAGGGGCTGCCCATTTCGGTATTGATGAAACTGGTCCGGGTGTATTCCTATGATGTGGATTTTCAGCGCGACCTGCGCTCAGGAGACCGGGTTGAAATTTTATACGAAGAAAAAACCACCCCCGAAGGGCGGCGGGTTGAAGCCGGAGACATTCTATACGCCGCCATTCGGACCAATGGCAGGACCCTTCGGGTATACAGGCATGAAACACGGGATGGAAATGCCCGGTTTTTTGATTCCGATGGCAACAGTGTGCGCAAGGCTTTGATGGTCACCCCCATTGACGGTGCTGTGCTCAGTTCCGGATACGGCATGCGCAGACACCCGATTCTCGGATACAATAGGATGCACAAGGGTCTGGATTTTGCCGCCCCAAAGGGCACGCCCATCATGGCCGGGGGCGACGGGGTTGTTACCTATGCCGGTCCCCGGGGTTCTTACGGCAACTATGTGCATATCCGGCATCCCAATAACTATGAAACCGTGTATGCACACTTGAGCAGGCATGCCGACGGTATTCAATCCGGCAAACGGGTCAAGCAGGGCGAGACCATCGGCTATGTCGGCTCCACCGGCAGATCCACCGGACCCCACCTGCATTATGAAATCCGGCATGCCGGCAAAAGCATTAATCCCTCCAATTTAAAAGCTCCGCCGGGCCGCGGCCTGGAAGGCGACGAAATGCAAAGGTTTCTGGCAACCAAGGGGCACCTGGAAAACCTGTATGCTTCTCTTGCCGATTCGTCAAAACTGGCAATGGCCGAGGCGCCTGGTGAGCAAAAAAACTCCCGGGTGAAAAATTAAAAGCGCGCACTGTTGCTTTCCGGTGCCAATACAAATTCCGAAAAACTGCAAAATCACCTTTGACGACGAGCCAAAAAAGCCCTAGTTTTATCATATGTTGCTGCCGGAAATTGTTGATCCATATCCGGGCGCTGATGCCCGGCGCTCAAAGCAAACCCCAACCTGCCGGAAAAGGGATGCATCCTTATGGGAAACCTGAGTTTCAGTTCCAGAATGCACAGGATTGTGGTCGTTGTTGTCATTTTTGTTTTGCTCGGGGTTCTGGCGTTTTTGGGATGGCATCGGTTCATGCAGTGGCATGAAGACCGGGTGGATTCCGCTGTTCGGCAGGAACAGGAAAAGCAGGAGCAAAAGCGGCAACAGATCGAGCAGAAACAGGTGCTTGACTGGCTGGAAGAAAAATCCGGCCGGCGCGAATCCGAAGATCTCTCTGAGTCCCGGATGCGGGAAGTCTTCGGGGAACCGGTGTTAAGAGAAAGCCCCGGTATGGAATCCCGGAGTTCCTCCTGCCGCCGGCTTGAGCGCAAAATCGAGGCGTTTTTTGCTTACCTGGACAAAAAGCGCAATGTCGGGTCCAGGGGCTCCGGGCAAAAACAGAAATCTTATGACGTCTTTGAACAGATTCTGGCGGATCTGATTGCCAAGCCGCCTTTGATCAATGACGAAACCCGGGATTTGATGAACCTGATGCGCAATCAGGCCCATTTTTTCCGCACTCTGAACAAAGAGCGGGTGGAACTGGTGCTGGAAATTTTACAGTCGGAAAAGGACGTGGTGGAGCCGGCAATGGCCGATTTTTACGATTACTACGTCTATAAGCAGTGCTGCAGCCAAAGTTCAAAGGACTGTATTCCGGAGAAAAGCCTGTACGCCTATGCCGGATTTTTCCTCCATACCCTCTCGGGAAAGAGCTATCTGATGCGCCGGCATCCCGTGGTGCGAACTTTGATCCGGTATTATTCGGTGCTGATGCTCGACCTGGCCAATGAGCAGGGATTAAACCGCCACGGCATTGACATCCGGCCCCATATCAAGCTGGTGTTAAATGATGTTTTGGCCCAGGAGAGCCTGATTTTTCAGCAGCGATATATCCGTCAATTGCGGGATCTCCAGGAAAAATACCGGTTTTAGAAGCTGTTTGCGGCCCCGAAGGCCCGATAAAACCGGGTGTCTTAAAGCGGAAAAATATTTTAAAAAACAAAACAGGTTAGGGGTATGGTCATGACGGAACAATGGGAAAAGGATCTGTCCTGCGCGGTTTCCTGCACCCGGTGCAATGCCGCCCTTGGCGCCGCTGACCGGCGCATTCTTTCAGTTTACAACCATGCACCCATCTGCATGGCCTGCAAGAAAAAAGAGGAAAGCCGGCCGGATTACGAGGAAACCTCCCGGCAGATGATCGGGCAGTGCATGGCGGATACCGAGGCCGCCTGGTCAGATCCGGAGGGGTATTGCTTTTATCATTTTTATCCGTTTACCTGTAAATAAAAGCAAGGCCTGTTTCAGGCCGGCCTTCGACCGGTGTACAGGGTGGCAATGCCAGCGGAAAGTCCCTTCCAGGAAACATCTTTAAACCCGGCGCCTTCCATGAGCCCGGCAAAAGCCCGGGGCCGGGGAAAGCTGAGCACGGATTCGGGCAGATACTGGTAAGCCCGCATGTTTTGGGAAAAAAGTCCCCCCACGGCCGGCAGGATTTTTTTAAAGTATAGCAGGTACAATTCCCTCAGTATCCCGGGACGGGGTGTGGAGAGTTCAAGTACGGCCATCATTCCGCCGGGCCGCAGCAGGCTGAAAAATTGCTCCAGGGCCAGGTCCCGCCGGGTGATGTTTCTGATGCCGAATGCAATGGAGATACCGTCAAAGCTTTGCTCTGCAAATGGCGGGTGCAGTGCGTCTGCAGCCAGCAGTCTTCCCTGTGGATTCCTGCCCGCCTGTCTGATTTTCCGGGCGGCAATGCCCAGCATTTCCGTTGAAAAATCAATGCCGAAAACCCGGGCCCCGGGTTTCTGGCGCCATATTTCAAGCATCACGTCCCCGGTGCCGCAGGCCGTATCCAGAACCCTGTCGGTTTGGCCAAGATCCATGGCCGCCACAAGCCGCCGCCGCCAATAGACATCCTGGCGCATGCTCAGCAGCCGGTTTAAAAAATCGTAATAAGGCGCAATGGCGCCAAACATGCTTCTGACAACGCCGGGGGGGTTGTTTTTGCGCATTGACAATTCCATTTGATGCATTATTGTCGTGTTGTTAACATCCTGATGTATGGATCATGCCGCCTTTGGCTTGATACTTTCCATAGCCCAACATGTACAGGTTGCAAAAGCCTTGCTTTGTTTCCGCGAAACTTGGTAAGAACTTCGTTGCACCGTACCAGCGGGAAACAAAACCAACAACAGAAAACCGGTTAACCAGATATGAGTGAAAAACGGGACTATTACGAGGTTCTCGGCGTTGACAGAAACGTTGATTCCACTGAATTAAAGACCAAGTACCGCAAAATCGCCCTGAAGTATCATCCGGATCGCAATCCCGGTGATCAGGAAGCTGAAGAGCGATTCAAGGAAGCTGCAGAAGCCTATGAGGTGCTTTCCAACCCGGAAAAGCGGCAGC